>NZ_JAHPJG010000028.1:0-75704 GCF_020515755.1 Pseudomonas sp. B20 | reverse complement strand
TCAGACGACTTCACCAGACGCTTACGACCTACGTGATTGATGGCTTGCTGTATCACGAGTCAGATCTACGGATCGAGAAGCACTAAACCGACATGGCGAGCTTCACTGACCATGTCTTTGCCCTGATGCACCTGCTGGACTTTCGCTTTACTCCGAGCATCCGCGGCCTAGGCGAAACCAAGCTGTATGTACCGTAAAGTGTCCAGCACTACCCGGGACTGAAGCCAATGATCGGCGGCACGCTGAGCATCAAGCACGTCCGCGCTCATCGGGACGAGATTCTGCGTTTGGTCACATCGATTAACGGCAGCAAACAGCGGAACCAGCCAAACCGGGGATACGCCGAAACGTCTGTTTCGGGAGAGTGAAGCGCCGACTGCCGATGCAGAAACCGAACCTGAGCGATCAGACATTTTGTCCTCTGAGACGCCCACACGGGGTCATGCCGACGATTGATACTGTCGGTCGAACTCTGAACCTCGGCTTTCAATAAACCATCAAGGAAATATCAAGATCTGATCAAGATGCGATGGTGCCGTTGCGGCGGGAATCCATCGTGTGGTCTTGCATGAAGCCGACCTTTTGGTCGTAAGCGGATGGCGAACACATCTTTACTTCGTCCTCACATCGATCTGCTTCCAACTGCTATATAAACTCCGTCTCGCTAAGAGGTGTGAGTAGGTAGTGGGAGCGATGCGATCATTTGATCAAAGGCCGCCACCGCATATCTTCCATCAAGGCTTTTCAAGGTTGGCATTGCTGAAGGAAACCCGAATCTCACTCTGCCGGGAAGCACTTGATCCATAGCTGAGTACCAGGTCAGCAGAGCTTGTTGGAGGCGCACGTGTAGCTCGAATCCACTCCGTCGGCGGGTGGTGTCTGCTTTGGCTCGTTCTCGCGCGAGCTGAGGGTCTATGCGGCCAACAATGTAACAGTCAGCAAAGCCAATACGTCCTTGTACGATTGTTTCTCTTGTGGCGTTCAACTCTATTCGCCAGGTGTGTTCGCTCGTCTCGCCGATCTGCCAAAGGCTCCAAATGTAGTGGAGCTTGAGAGGGTCACTGTCACACAAAGCCCACGAAGAAATGTCTTCGATGGCCAACGCTTTTTGCCAGCGATCCACGTTCCGCTCTGCCCAAAAAGTTGCTGCTCCGACTGGATCTTTTATCCGATCCGGTTCGTTTTCAAAACGGCCGTTTTCAGGAATGACATGTTGCCCTCCATGCTTAGCGCACCAAGTCGTTTTCCCGCTGGCGCTGATTCCTTCAACAACCAAAATCATCGTTATGACTACTCCGTTAATTGCGCCATCCTTGCAAGTCCCAAATCATCAGGGGTTACGTGGTTTGAGCCGCGCAGATTGGATCAAACTCATGATCGCCGCCGCCCTTTTTCCGCTGCGTAGCGACCATGCAAAGAGCCAGTTCTTACGTCCAAGAACCCATGGACGGATTTGATTCTCGGCCCAATTGTTGTCAATGGGTACGGCTCAGTCGTCGAGGTAGCGCGACAGCGCTGCCCAGCGTTTCAGGCTGTAATCGAGTGCTCTACTGATGGCCGAACCTTCGAGCACGAGATCGCGCTGGGCGATCATCCAAGCATGCACCATGTCCATCACCGGTACGGCTTTTTCTTGCCGTATTCGGCGCCGTTAAATGCAGGTTGCGGCGCCGTGTTTTTCTGCGCTTGTACCCGTATCCATTTATGGAAGAGGTTTGCGTTGAGGCTATGGCTGAGCGCGATGCTGGCAATAGAAGCGCCGGGCTGGGCACACTCTTGAATGACTTGGGCCTTGAAGGACTTGGAGTAGGAACGGCGTTGTGGCTGCATGAAATACCCGCTTAAAAGGCTAGAACTGGTGTCCACCTAAATTTAAGTGCACACCATGTCCTGGCCTCGCGGGGCTGGGTAGATGACTTGGCCGGACGCATACTTTTGGTCGGCTTCATACCGTTGATCAAGGCAACGGATCAAACTTCAATTCGCTGAGGCTTTGCACCTTGTCTTCGCGAACCATTTTGTATTCGGTGTTCGGGCCGATCCAGTGCGCCCAGATTGCGTCGATCTCGCCTGCGGCTTCCATTGCGCGCAGCGATTCGTTGACCTTCGCCAGAAAGGCCGGTTCGCCCTGGCGCATGCCGGCACCAATGGGCTCAAGCGCCATCGGTTCCTTGGCGATTGCCAATTCCACGCCGCCGGCCTTGGCCTGCCCTACCAGCTTGATCGCAGTCATGGTGTTGGTCACCAGGCCCACCACCTTGTTCTGTTGCAGTGCCATGTAGGCAGAGCCGGTGTCCTGGAAGGTCACTGGCGTTGCGTCAGCCAGGCGGATCGACTGCTCGGACGTAGAGCCCTTGGTCGAACTGATGCGTTTGCCCTTGAAGAACGATTTCGGCTGATCGGCATTCGCCGCACGGACTACCAGTGTTTCCTTGGCGATGTAATAAGGGTCGCTGAACTGGATCTGCTCGGCACGGCTCTTGGTGTAAGCCAGGTTGGCGAAAATCACATCCACGCGGCCCATTTTGACTTCCGGGATCCGTGCTTCGACCGACAGCGGCTTGAGTTCCAGCTCCACGCCCATGTGTTTGGCCAGGGCTTTGCAAAGATCAACGTCCATGCCCACCAGTTCGCGGGTTTGAGGGTCCGGTGCCGAGAACGGCGGAACGTCGGCGTACACGCCACAGCTCAGGCTTTTCTTGCTCATCACATCGCTGAGCTGATCGGCATGGACCGCTGAAACAGCCAACGGCGACAACGCCAGTGCAGCCAATACAGACTTGATACGCATGGTGAGACTCCTGGAAATGAATTGAGTGATTCGCTGAAATCAGTGCCTGCGCTCAGTGGCTGCGCAGGTCGGCAATGAAGCGCTGGGCACGCGGATGGCTCGGTTGCTGAAAGAACACCTCAGGGCTGGATTTTTCGAGGATCTGCCCCGCATCCATGAACCAGATGGTGTCGGCCACTTCCCGGGCAAAATTCATCTCGTGGGTGACGCACATCATGGTCATGCCCTCTTTGGCCAGGCCTTTCATGACGCCGAGCACCTCGCCGACCATTTCCGGGTCAAGTGCGCTAGTGGGCTCGTCAAACAGCATGACGGGCGGCTCCATCGCCAGCGCGCGGGCAATCGCCACACGCTGCTGCTGGCCACCGGACAACTGTGCGGGGTAGGCACCGGCCTTGTGTGCCAGCCCCACCCGATCCAGCAACTCCATGGCGCGGGCGCGCGCTTCGCTGCTCTTCAGGCCACGGACTTTGGTCGGGGTCAGAATGATGTTGTCGAGCACCGACAGGTGCGGAAACAGATTGAAACTCTGGAACACGAAACCCACGCGGCTGCGCAACCGATTGACGTTGGCGTCGGTGCCGTTCACGTCACGGCCATCAAACAGGATCTGGCCTTGCTGCACGTCCTCAAGACGATTGACGGTGCGGATCAGCGTCGACTTGCCCGAGCCTGAAGGCCCGCACAGCACCACCACTTCGCCGCGCTGCACCTCAGCGGTGATATCGGTCAGGGCCTGGTACTCGCCATACCATTTATTGATCCTGGAAAACATGATCATCGGATGCATTGGGCAACCCTCAGTTATCGGTAGTCAAAGGCCGGGGAACGGGCGCAGGCGATACATCGCCTTCACGTTTGCGGGCAATCCGCTGCTCCACCACGGCGGCGAGACGGGTCAGGCCGTAGCACAGCACGTAGTAAGTGATCGCCAGGATGAAGAACACCTGAAACGGCTTGGTCAGCAGCTGGTTATTGATCTGATTGGCGGCAAAGGTCACTTCCTGGACATTGATCACGTAGCCCAGCGACGTTTCCTTGATGATCGAAATGAACTGGCTGATCAGACTCGGCAAGGCGTTGTACAGCGCCTGCGGCAGGATCACCCAGACCGTGGTGCGCAGGTAGCCCATGCCCAGTGCGCGGGAGGCTTCGTACTGACCGGTCGGCAGCGCCTGAATAGCGCCGCGGATGATTTCGCACAGGTAGGCGCTCTGATAGACCACCAGCGTGCAGAGCATGGTGGTGAAACCGGTGATGTTATGCCCGATCAGCAAGGGGACCAGAAAGTAGGTCCAGAAAATCACCATCAGCAGCGGAATGCCGCGCATCACGTAGACCCAGACCGTCGCCGGGTAGCGCAGCCAGCGCCACGGTGAAACCCGCGCCAGCGACAACAGCAGCCCCAGGGGAAAGGCCAGCAAGAGTGCCAGCGCCGCCAGCATCAGCGTCGAGATCAGGCCGCCCATCGGGCCATGGGGGTATTGACCGACCAGCAGCAAGGTCCAGTTATCGCGAACAATCGTGAAGACATCGAACATCGCCGCCTACCTCGCCATGGCTTTGCTGAACTGCCGGGCCAGCAACGCGCCCAGGCCCATCAGCATCAGTGAAATGGCCAGGTAGACCACGGTTGCCACCAGATACGCTTCGAAGGTGCGGAAGGTATAGTTCTCGACTTCGCGGGTGGCATAAGTCAGCTCCACCACGCCGATGGCCATGACCAGGCTGGTGTTCTTGAACAGCAGGACCGTGTGATTGATCAACGACGGCAAACAGTTGCGAACCCCTTGCGGCAGGATGACGTAGCGCATCGAACGCACATAGCCCAGGCCCAGGGCACGCGACGCCTCGACTTGCCCGGCTGGAATCGCGCGTAACCCGCTGCGGATGTCTTCACTGAAATAAGCCGCCTGGCAAAGCCCCAGCGCGATGACCGAGAACAGGTACTCGGTGCTGTAGTTGGCCAGCCAGATCTGCGTGCTTTCGGACAGCAAGGTGGGGATACCGAAATACCAGAGCATCAGTTGCACCAGCGTCGGCACATTGCGGTGGTAGGACACATAGGCCGCCACCAGGCGCTCGGCGTACTTGTTGCCGGTCAGGCGAATCGACACCAGCAGCAGGGCCACCGCCATGGCCAGACACCAGGCAACCAAGGCCAGTTGCAGGGTCGTTTCTATGCCCTTGACGATCAGCTCGGCGTACTCGCCCTGCAGGATCGCTGAAAGATCGAATTTACTCGTCATGGTTGTTCCCATAGACATTCAGCCAGGGCAGAAGCAAGGCGCCAGTGAGTCTGGCGCGGGTATGGCATGGCGGCTGGTGCCGCTCTCGTGATGGGTACAGCCCTCGAAGACGCAGCCTCAGCCTTCGTAGTCCTGCGGGCGCGCCGTCGACAATCCGCCGGGGACCTGCAGCGTCGGGGTAATTTCCATGTGGCCGATGTTGACTGCGATGGGCGCGGCAATCACATAGGCGATCGCATCGGCAATGTCCTTGGCCACCGGCAGCTCATAGCCCTCGATGAAACGCTTGCGCACTTCCTCGGAGTCGCCATGCACGTGGGCGAAGATATCCGTCGCCACGCGCCCCGGACAGATTTCGGTAACCCGCACGCGCTTGCCGAAGGCATCGATGCGCAACTGCCGGGACAGCATGCTCACCGCCGCCTTGGTCGCGTGGTACGTCGAGTTGCCACCGAAGTTGTACGCGGCAGCGATCGAGCTGATGTTGATGATGTGCCCGCAATCACGCTCGACCATCCCCGGCAACGAGAGCCTGGCAATCTGCAATACCGCGCGCAGGTTCACATCGACCAGCAGATCGATCCCTTCGGCATCCGCCTTGAGCAGCGAGCCGGGCCGGTCGACGCCGGCATTGTTGACCACGACATCGAAATGATGGGCCTGAAACAGGGCCGTCAGGCCAGCCAGATCCGTTACGTCGATAGCGTGCGCGATACAACCGGTGCGCTGCGCCAGTGCCGCCAGCTTGTCTGCACTGCGCGCCAGCGCATGGACCTGCAGACCTTCGGCACACAGCCGCTCGACGACGGCCTCGCCAATGCCGGAAGAAGCGCCGGTGACCAGCGCGGTTTTGTAATCGGAAAAAGGCATGTCAGGGTTTCCTTGAATAAGCGTCGATCAGCCGCTTGGCTAGTAATGCTGATCGCCTTGTACTGGACTTTAACGAGCGTCACGGGCAGCGACCAAGACACAATGGTTGTGTGGCGATAAGCTGCGCTTATGACCCGAGCAACTGTGAAACCGGGGTGATGACACCGCCCTGCTCTTCGATACTCAGGCGAATGCTGCGCGCCAGCTCCACCGCCCCCGGCGTGTCGCCATGCAACAGAATCGACTGGGCGTTGACCGCCACACGCTTGCCGCTCAGGGTCGTTACCGTGCCGTCCTGCAACAGCTGCGCAACCCTGGCTCGGACCTGCTCCGGGTCCTTGACCACCGCACCGGCAATGCCACGTGGCACCAGCAGGCAGTTTTCGTCATAGGCGCGATCAGCCAGAAAGGTCGTCGCCACCCTCAGGTTGCACGCCTCGGCGGCGCTCTCGATGGCGGCGCTGCTGGATGAACTGATGATCAACTTTGGGTCAAAAGCTGCGACCGCCCTGACCAAAGGCCCGGCCAGTTCGGCATCGGCTGCGGCCATATTGCCCAGCGCACCGTGAAAACTCATGTGCGTGACGCGATAACCGGAAGCGGCTGCAAGGCCGGCCAGAGCGCCGAGTTGATACACCACAATGGCGCACAACTCCTTGAGTTCGATGTTCATTCTGCGGCGGCCGAACCCCTGCAGATCCGGAAAGCCGACATGCGCACCGAGATCGATGCCCAACGCCTTGGCGCGGCGCACCGTACTGTCCATGATCAACGGGTCTCCGGCATGAAAGCCGCAGGCGACGTTGGCCGAGGAGATCAATGGCATCAACGCCTCGTCCTCGCCCATAGTCCAAGGGCCGAAGCCCTCGCCCAGATCAGCATTCAGATCAATGCGCATGCTCATGTTCCTCCAGTTCGACCAGCGGCTGGCCATAACCGACGCGCTCGTTTTCGGCGGCCAGGAAGCGCAGTACGCGCCCTGCCTGATGACTGCGCACCGGCAGATACAGCAGGCCGATACGCAACAGCCCAAGCAACTGCCCCACAGCCACTGCATCGCCGGGTTTCACGTAGCTGTCGCGCTCATCGGGATGACTCGACACAAATACGCCGGGGTTATCGGCACTCACCACATGCGCAGTCAGCGCAGACTGTTCAGCGGCAACTTGTGGCGCAGAAGGCGCAGCACAGGCCTGCACAGGCTCGCCACGGCGGATCAACAGCTCGAACCCCGGGCGTTTCAGTTCCAGTACAGTAAGCCCGGCGTCCCGAATCCATGCTGCCAGCTGGCGAATCTCTTTGATGTTCATCCGCGATGTCCTTGCAGGCTGCGCAGCGCGAGCATGCGCCGGGTGTCTTCGATGAAAGCGTGATTGGTGTCCAGCGCCTCGACCGCCTCGTCGTAACTGCACTGCACAAAACGCACCTTGCTACCGATCGGCGCCTGCCCAAGGCGCCACAGGTCGGCTTCAATGACCGTGGCAAACTTGGGATAACCGCCACTGGGCTGGGCATCACGCATCTGCACGATCGGCTGTCCGCCGTGGGGCACCTGAATCACGCCAGGCACGATGCCATGAGAGCGGATTTCCAGCGCCTCGCGCGCAATCAAGGGCGTGCCCTCCATGCGGTAGCCGTAACGGTTGCTCTGCGTGGTGATTTTCCATTCGCCGGCAAAAAAAGTTGCTTGCGCCTCGGCACTGAAACAGTCGAACTCGGCCGCCGGCAACACGCGGATGGCGGGCAACCCGTCGAGCATCAACGGCAAGGCCGCCACGGACGATTGCAAACCGAAATCACTGGCACGCGGCTCATTGGCAGCGCCCGCAGGAATCACATCGCCCTGCTGCAACGCACGGCCCTGCCAGCCCCCAAAAGCCCCACGCAATTGCGTACTGCGCGAGCCCAGTACCAACGGCACATCGACGCCACCGGCCAGGCACAGATACACGCGGCTGCCCATTGTCGGGTAATTGAGCCGCAACACCTGATTCTTGCGTGCCTGGGCGACCCAATTGCCCGGCAGCCGCTCACCATCGAGCGACGCAGCGCAGGCGGCGCCGGTGATCGCAAAGGTGCAGTCATCGACAAAGCGAACTTCGAACGGGAACAGCGGAATTTCAATGCCCGCCGCGTCTTCATCGTTGCCCAGCAACAGGTTGCCGAGCCGCAGTGACAGCGTGTCCATCGCGCCAGACGTGCCGACGCCGTAGCCGAGGCTGCCGTGTCGCCCAAGATCCTGAACGGTCGCCAGTGCCGTAGCGCTGATAACTTCGATCATCGGATGATCCTCTCGATGCGCAAGCGCAGTTGATCGCCGGGTTGCAATAGCGCCGGAGGCTGCTGACCCGCATCGAAAAACACCATCTCCGTGCGTCCTATGGTGTTCCAGCCACTGGGGCCGGCCGAGGCGGAAATACCTGTCTGAACGCCACCGATGGAGACCGACCCGGCACCGATATCGAGTACCGGCACCTTGCGCCGCGGCGTCGCCAGGCGCTGGTCCATGCCGCCCAGATAGCAATAACCCGGATGGCTGCCCAAGGCGTACACCGGGTACAGCGGCTCGCAGTGCAGATTGGCGATGGTTTCGATATCCAGCCCGGTATGGGCGACGACATCAGCCATGTGCGGGCCGCCATCACCGCCGTACACCACCGGCAATTCAATGATCCGGCCTTGCAACGGCAGCGGCTGGCACTGCTCCCAGGTCTCCAGCAAGCGGGTTTTCAGACCGGCCAGGTCCCGCGGTGGCGCCGCGAAGGTCAGCATCAGGTTGTTCATCCCCGGCACCGCCTCGCGTACCTGCGGCCAGTCCTTGCTCAGACGGGCCAGTGCCCATATCCGTTGCTGCGGTGCCAGGTCGAGCTCGCCGGGTGCTTCGAACAGCAACGCGGTGGTTCCCAGCAAGGTGATTCTTGGCGCATTCGGCGCCCGCACGAGACTCATGGTTGGCTCCTTGTCTGCAACCAGCGCTCCAGGTGATGAATGTCCATGCCACCCTTGCAGAACACCGGGTCCCGCAGAATGTCGCGATGTAGCGCGATGTTGGTAGAGATGCCCTCGACGTGCATTTCGCTCAGTGCCAGACGCATGCGTGCCAACGCCTCATCGCGACTGGCGCCATGGGTAATGACCTTGGCCACCATCGAATCGTAATAAGGCGGAACGCGGTAGCCGTGGCTGACATGCGAATCGACCCGCACACCGAAACCACCGGGGATCTGCCAGCGAGTGACCAACCCCGGCGTCGGCATGAAGCTGCGCGGGTCCTCGGCGTTGATCCGGCACTCCAGCGAATGGCCCGAAACGCGTACGTCGGCCTGACTGAAACTCAGCCGCTCGCCCATCGCCATGCGAATCTGCTGCTGGACAATGTCGATGCCGGAGGTCATTTCCGTTACCGGGTGCTCGACCTGCAGGCGGGTGTTCATCTCGATGAAATAGAACTCATCCTTTTCGAAGAGGAATTCGAACGTGCCGACGCCCTGATAGCCGATCTGGCGGCAGGCCTGCGCGCAACGCTCGCCTACTCTGGCCATCAATGCTGCGTCGATGCCGGGTGCAGGCGCCTCCTCAAGGACCTTCTGGTGGCGGCGCTGCATCGAGCAGTCCCGCGAGCCGAGCCAGACGGCATTGCCGTAGGCATCGCATAACACCTGAATCTCCACATGGCGCGGCTGACCCAGAAACTTCTCGATATACAACTCGGGATTGCCGAAGGCGTGTCGGGCTTCTTCGCGGGTCAGCGCAATTGCATCGAGCAACTGAGACTCTTCCTGAACCACGCGCATGCCCCTCCCTCCGCCGCCGCCAGCGGCCTTGACGATGACCGGGTAGCCGATGTCGCGAGCGATTTGCAGGATGACGTGCGGATCGTCGGGCATGCTGGTGTCCGGACCGGGTACGCACGGCACGCCAGCCTCACGCATCGCCCGCTTGGCTGCGACCTTGTCGCCCATCACCCGAATGCACGCAGCGCTGGGGCCGATGAAGGTCAGGCCAGCCTGCTCGATGCGTTCAGCGAACGCGGCATTTTCAGACAGAAACCCATAGCCGGGATGGATCGCCTGAGCACCGGTCAGTTGCGCTGCATAGAGCACGGCCGCCTGATTCAGATAACTCTGCCCTGCGGCGGCAGGACCGATGCACAGCGCTTCGTCGGCCTGTTGTACATAACCGGCATCGCGATCCGCTTCGGAATACACCGCGACCGTACGCAGGCCCAGGCCCTTGCAGGCGCGCTGTATGCGCAGGGCGATTTCGCCGCGATTGGCGATCAACACTTTATCGAACATCAAAAACCCCTGATCGGTGAACCCGCAAGACGCTCTGCAAGGCAGCTCAAGGCCATCAAGCAATGCTGAACAACGCCTGACCGGCCTGAACTTCTTCGCCATTGGCAACCAGAATGGCAGTCACGACCCCTGCCGCTTCAGCCTTCACCGGATGAAACATCTTCATGGCCTCGACCACGGCCAGGGTCTGCCCCACCTCGACGGACGTGCCGATCTCGACGAAAGGCGGCTGATCGGGTGCCGGCGTCAGGTGCAACACCCCGTACAGCGAAGCGCAGGCCTGTGTCCGTTGCACGGCGGCCGTCGTACTTGCCTGAGCCGCAGAAACAGGGCGCGCTGCGGGCGTCGTCTGCGCTGTCGCAACAGCCGGATTGACGCGATTGGCGACCTGAGCGGGCTCGCGCAGCAAACGCAGCCGCGCGTCGCCTTCACACAGGCTCAGTTCGCTCAGGTCCGATTCGGCCATCAGGTCGATAAGTGCTTTGATACGTTCCGGTTTCATGCAACAGCCCTTGCCTGGCAAATGAAATGTGGCTGAGGGCAATGTAACGAGGCAGGTTTTTGACCGCCAAGACGGTTTGACTGTGGGGTGATAAGCGCCCCTTATGACGTCGGGATCATTGCGTACGGCGGTTGCCGCGCATTTCCGCGACCAGTTCCAGAAGGATCGCCTTGACCGCCTGGGCCGGCACCGACAGCGGCAAGTGCCCGGAGAGGCACAGCGCGAGAGGTGCTTCGATTTCGGGTTCGACAATGCGGCTCAGGTTGACCGCATGCGTGTCTGCCAGCACCCGTGCAGCAGACTCGGGAAGAATGGTCGAGCCGAATCGATCGGCCACTGCTGCGGCCAGCGTCGTCGAAGATTCGACTTCTGCGACCACCCGGGCACTGCGCTCGATACGCACAAATGCCTCATCCACCAGACGACGGACAGTGTTGTAGGTGCGCGGCAACAGCAGGTCGATATCGGCCAGCTCGCTGAGCGGAATTTCCTCGCGGCCCTGGAGCGCCTCTTCGGCACTCACCAGATACAGTTGCTCGCGTATCAACGGCACGAAACTCAGGCCATGCACCTCTCGCCCGCCATAGAGAACGGCCATGTCCATGCGCCCGTTCATGATCAACTCGCTGAGGGTGGTGCCAAAGTTCTCATTGAGGTACAGCAGAATGCCCGGATGACGCTCGCGTACGCGTTTGAGCAACGGCAGCGACAGGGTCGAAGCGGCAGTGCCGGGTGCCAGCCCTACCGACACCGGCCCCGATAACGCCAGACCGCTGGCGTTGACGTCACTCTGTGCCTGCTCGCACTGGCGCAGGATCACCTGAGCATGCCCGTACAGCACCTTGCCCGCCTCGGTCGGGGTGACGCCGCGCTTGGTGCGGATCAATAACTGTTGCTGCAACTCGGCCTCCAGCGTCACCAACTGCTGGCTCAGCGCAGGTTGTGCGATGTGCAGCACATCGGCGGCCTGGGTCAGGCTGCCGATATCGACAATTTTCACGAAATATTTCAAACGGCGAAGGTTCAAGGTGCTGCACTCCAGAGTCGCGATCAGGAGGCTTCAGCAAGACCCAGGCCAGCTCCAGAAAACCAGACATAAGCAATTGCTATGTCAGTCTCCGCTGATCGGGTTTGCCAGGCGCTGATCCCCCTGCAACCATTGCCCGCCCGTTTTTGGTGCAACGCTGGTTCATCTGCGGTCATAAGCGCTGCCTATCAACCCAGAACGAACTCGTCTTATGGCGAGCGCTTCGCTGGCTCGTAACGTATTCCTCATCAAGGCCATCAACGAGGAATGCCAACGTGACCGCATCTCGCATCGCTGCCCGCGTGCTCCGCATCAAACCGTCGCCAAGCAGTGCTGCTGCCGATCGGGCCAATGAACTGCGGCGCGCAGGCAAATCGATCATCAATCTGGTGGTTGGCGAGCCGGACTTCGACACGCCAGCGCACATTCGTCAGGCCGCCTGTGCCGCCATCGAGAACGGTGAAACCCGCTACACGCTCAACGCGGGCACCACGGCGCTGCGCGAGGCAATCGCCGCCAAGCTGCAACGTGAAAACGGCCTTGCTTATGCGCCCGGCCAGATCGTGGTCACCAGTGGTGCCAAGGCCGCCATCTTCAATGCATTCGCGGCGACATTGGGTGTCGACGATGAGGTGCTGATCCCCGCGCCTTACTGGGTGTCATACCCGGACATGGTCCTGGCCTGCGACGGTCGCCCTGTGACCCTGGCATGCCCGGAAGAAAATCAGTTCAAGCTGACTGCCACGCAACTGCGCAATGCGATCACGCCGCGCACCCGCTGGCTGCTGCTCAACTCGCCGAGCAACCCGACCGGTGCCACCTACAGCGCATCCGAATGGCGCGCGCTGGCCGACGTACTGCTCGATTACCCGCACGTGCTGGTCATGACCGATGACATCTACGAGCACATCCGCTACGACGACGCTCCGCTCAGCCACCTGCTCACTGTCGAGCCGGCGCTGCGCGAACGCGTGCTGATCATCAACGGCGTGTCGAAAACCTACGCCATGACCGGCTGGCGCATCGGCTACGCCGCAGGCCCCGACGATATCATCAAGGCGATGGCGACCCTGCAATCACAGTCCACCAGCAACGCCTGCTCGGTGAGCCAGGCCGCCGCAGTAGCTGCCCTCAACGGCGACCAGTCTTTTGTCAGCGACAGCGTCAAGGTCTACAAACAGCGCCGCGATCGTTGCCTGGAGCTGATCAACGCGATTGACGGCCTGAGCTGCATCAAGCCCGAAGGCGCGTTCTATCTCTACGTCAATTGCGGCGCGCTGATCGGCAAAACCACACCGTCAGGTTCGGTACTGGAAGCCGATACAGACGTGGTGCTGTACCTGCTGGAAAGTCAGGGCGTGGCCGTTGTCGCAGGCACCGCCTATGGCCTGGCACCGTTTTTCCGGATGTCTACGGCTACTGCCCTGGAAACCCTTGAAGACGGCTGCGCGCGCATGGCGACTGCTGTCGCTGCATTGCGCTGAGCACCTCGACATGACGACGCCGAGCCATCCAGCCCTGACCTTCAAACAGGCCTTGTTGGCCATGCTCGGCATATCACTGGTACTGGGCCTTTCCGCGCTGGATCAGACGGTCATCGGCAACGCACTGCCCAGCATCGTCGCCGAGCTCAACGGTTTCGAGTTGTACGCCTGGGTCGCCACCGGCTACCTGCTGGCCTCTATCGTGACCATCCCGATCTTTGGCCGGCTGGGCGATTTTTACGGGCGCAAACCGTTCGTGCTGGCCGCAACAATCATCTTTACGCTGGCCTCGCTGCTCTGCGCACTGGCAGACAGCATGTTGGTGCTGGTGATCGGGCGAGCCTTGCAAGGCGTAGGCGGCGGCATGTTGATCGGTACCGCCTTTGCCTGTGTGCCCGAGCTGTTTCCTGACACTCGCCAGCGGTTGCGCTGGCAGGTGTTGCTGAGCGCCATGTTCAGCGTGGTCAATGCCATCGGCCCGGGGTTGGGCGGTTATCTGTCCGGCGAGTTTGGCTGGCGTTCGGTTTTTTGGTTGAACCTGCCCCTGGGCGTGGTTGCCTTGTTTTTTGCCTGGCGCTTTCTGCCGTGGTATCGCCCGCAAGGGCATCGACCCCATTCTGCCGGTGCGATCCGGCTCGACTGGCTCGGGGCTTTATTGATCGTACTGACGCTGGGCAGCCTGCAATTGTTCGTCGAATGGCTGGGCCAGCGCTCCCTGTCCGTCAGCCTGACCTGTGGCGCCGTGACCCTCGCGGCCATGGCCGGCCTCTGGTTCCAGGAGCGCCGCTGTGCCTTCGCCTTGCTGCCCGCCGGACTGTTCGCCAACCGCAGCATCCGCCTGCTGTTCATCATGTCTCTGCTGGCCGGCGCCATCATGTTCACCCTTCTTTTTTACCTGCCGCTGCTCTTGCAGGGCAGCTACGGCTACTCGCCAAAAGACGCCGGGTTACTGCTTACCCCGCTGGCGCTGAGCATTACGCTGGGCGCCATCGTCAACAGCCGGATCGTCACACGCATGGCCAACCCCAACCGGCTGCCGGTCGCCGGGTTCGCGGCCTTGTCAGTCGCCTGCATTGCCCTGGCACTGGTCGGGCTGCATGCCGGGTTCAGCACCTTGCTGGGGCTCATTCTGCTGGCGGGGCTGGGGCTGGGTTTCATTCTGCTCAACCTGACCGTGTTCACCCAGACGCTCGCCGAACGGCAATTTCTCGGCATTGCCACGGCACTGACGCAGTCCTTGCGGCTGGTCGGCGGTTTGCTGGGTACGGCGGCCATGGGCGTGCTGGTCAAGGTGTTGTATGTCGCCAACCTGCAAAGTGCGCTGAACGCCGCAGGTCAGGCGTCGGCCTTACCGCACCTGGCCGACCCTCAGGTTCTGCTGCAGCACACGCCTGCCAATGTCGATGCGGCGCTGCTGATAGCCCGCACCGCCCTCGCCCAGGCGGTGGGCACGGGGCTGCTGACATGCGCCGGGCTGGGCGTGCTCGCGCTGCTGGTTCTGCATCGTCTGCCTCGCGTCACCCTTCACCAGGTACCCCGTGCAGCAACGCCTGTAACGGATTCATGTGCAACACCTGCGCCTGAAAAACAACAAGAAACCTGACTGCCGCCTGACTCTGCCTCTCAAAAAACACTTAATTACAGCATGAGGATGATCCCGATGGAGCGTATCAATCGCGCCACCCCTTTCGTTGCGGGCTTTTGTGGTCTGCTGATCGCTCAGCAGAGCTACGCCGAAGGTTTTCTGGAGGACAGCAAGGCCAGTATTCTTGCGCGCAACTTCTTCAGTAACGCAGACAATCGCAGCGGCGCTGCCGACCCGAACTACACGCAGGAGTGGGGCCAGGGCTTCATGCTCAACTACCAGTCGGGCTATACGCCAGGCACGGTGGGCTTCGGTGTCGATGCACTCGGCCAGTTGGGCATTCGTCTGGACTCGGGCAAAGGCCGTCACTACAACCCGCAAAGCACGGCGTTCAATGGCAATATCTTCCCCACAGACAGCGACGGTCGTGCGGTCGACGAATTCAGCAGCCTGGGGGCAACGCTTAAGGCACGCGTCTCCAGGACCGAACTGAAATACGGCACGCTGGTGCCCATGCTGCCGGTGGTGATGTCCACCGACCGCATGTTGCAACAGACTTTTCGTGGCGGGCAGATTCAGTCTGGCGACCTGAAGGACTTCACCTTCACCGCAGGCCAGCTGGAACATGTCATGGGCCGTGGTTCGACCAATCAGATGGGCATGTCCATTCCGGGTGCAAACAACCCGCTGACCGGCGAGTTCGTCAACAAGTTCTACTACGCAGGCGTCGATTACAAACCGACCAAAGACCTGACCTTGCAGTACTACTACGGCAACCTGGAAAACTTCTACAAGCAGAACTTTCTGGGCCTGAAATACGACATGCAACTGGGTCCAGGCACCCTGCGCACCGACCTGCGCCATTTCGACAACCGCTCGGACGGCGCCAACGGTCACGACCCGGCGTTCTACACGGTTGGCTATTACGGCAACGGCGTCACCAAGGGTGAAGTCGACAGCCGCCTTTCCAGCGCCCAGTTCACCTACCTGATCAATGGCCATACGTTCGCCGCGGGTTACCAGGCCGTGACCGGCGACAGCGACGCGGTCTGGCTGAATCAGGGTGACGGCTCGACTGCCTACTTCATGACCGAGTCAATGATCGGTAAATTCCAGCGCGCCGGAGAACGTACCTGGCAGGTTCGCTACGGCTATGACTTCGCCAGACTGGGCGTCCCCGGCCTGAACTTCCTGGCAATGTATGAAAGCGGCTCGAACATCCAGACGTCCGACGGCGACAAGAAGGAATGGGAACGCAACGTCACCCTGAGTTACGTGGTGCAGTCCGGTCCGGCAAAAAACCTCAGCGTCGCGCTGCGCCACGCGCAACTGCGCACCGAGTTCGCCAGCCAGCGTGATTCCGATGAGCATCGGGTGATCGTCAGTTACCCGATCAATATTTTCTGAGATATCGGCGGCGCTCAATAGGGCCCGGACTGACCGGGTCCTTTCGGACACTCAGCTCGATACCTGATCGAGAAATATCAGCTGCGGCGGCTCTGCCAGCAACTCGCCGCTGACCGCCGCGAACTGTTGGTAGTGCGGCGTGGCGACATGGGCGTCCAGTGCTGCCTGATCCTTGAAGCATTCACGCATGTAGAACGTGCCGCGCTCATCGCGCGCTTCGAACAATGTGTACTCGATATTGCCTGGCTCCGCCCGGGTCGGCTCAACAAGTGCCGATAATGCGTGTTTCAGGGCCGACTCTTTGCCGGCACTGGCTTTCAGGACTGCCATCAAGGCCAATGGCTTTGCAGGTGTGTTCATTTTCGATGCTCCGGTATTCGACTCGATCAGTGGGTAGGTGCGGGCGCAGCGTCTATTTTCAAACGCAGCAGGCTGTAGGGTTTTTCGCGCTTGTCGTGGCCGGCGTTGAAGTTGGCCTGGCGGTGCAATTGGTTGACGATGAAGTACAGGTAGCCATCCGGGCCGATCGACAGGGTGTCAGGCCACAGCATGCGCGGATCGTGTGCCACTGTTTGCCAGGTACCATCCGGCAGGCGTTTGCGAATCGAATTATGCTCGTAGTCGCCTGCGTATACCGCGCCTTTGGCATCGGCTTCCAGGCCATCCGAAGCACCTTTTTCACCAAGGTCCTGCACCGCCGCTGCCAACTGCTGCTCACTGACCTTGCTGTCGTTCAACAACTCGGTGGCCACGGCGTACAGATGACGGCTGGACAACGGCGAGAAATACAGTGTCTTGCCGTCTGCCGACAACGCAATGCCGTCCGAGGCGACGCCGACCGGTTTGCGCGTTCCGTTCGGGCCATCGCCCAGCACAGCAACACCTTCGACAACGGGAACGAAAGCCGGATCGACAGATGTTGACTGCGCCCCGTTCAAGCGCCGCACAGCGTGACCGCTGGCGATGTCCATGACAATGATCGCACCCGGCCCGCTCAAGGATGAGTCCGTTACATAGACCGTCCCCTCCGATCCCTTGCGAAAGTCAAAGCGCATGTCGTTGACATAGGTGCCGGGCAATATGACGTTATCCGGAAACACCAGGCGCTTGACGATTCGGTTGCTGGCCAGGTCCACCGCAACCAGTTTGGCGCCGCCTCGACGCGGAGACGCAAAGCCCGGTGCGGCCGTGTCCAGAAGCCAGACACGCCCCTTGCCGTCGGCGACCACGCTCTGCACGCTGATCAGCCCGTCGCCGGGGTCTTTGGGGTTCTCCTTGTTGACCGCCAGATCAGGGTAGGCAACCACTTTGCCGTCACGAATCTCGCCCACGGTAAACGGCACCTTGTCACCCCAACGCGGGAAATTGACGAAGATCCGCCCGGTTTCAGTCACCGTCACCCCGGTCGGCATCGCGTCATAAAAGGCATGAACCTGCTCGAGCTTGCCAATCGGTTTGTCAGCAGGCGCACTGGCAGGCAATGGAATGGCGGTCGCGCCGTAGGCCAGCGAAGTGGCGAGTGTGGCGGCGGAAATCATGGCAATTGCGGCGGAAATTTTCGTTCGATGCATAGTGCTCTCTCCTGAGGGGCCAACTGCCCATCAGCATTGGGGGCTTTGTGTGCCATAAACAGGTTGACGACTAGTCTGAGCTTTCTTGTTACAAAGAAAAACGCGAGGAATACGCTAACACTTTCAACGCGAGGGCGAAGATCCGTGTTGCTTGCCAACCTCTCCTGCAGTCAGCATCCTGACGATCGGCGGTTTTGATGACGGTCAGCATCAATGCTATATTCACCCTCTTCCAGGCCCAGATGGCCACCACCAGACAGGCAAAGAGGCAAGATGCATGAGAGTCACCAAGGCGCAGGCCCAGGCCAACCGGGCACACATCGTCGAGACGGCGTCCGTCCAGTTTCGCGAGCATGGCTATGACGGTGTCGGGGTGGCCGATCTGATGGCTGCCGCAGGCTTTACCCACGGCGGGTTCTACAAGCATTTCGGTTCCAAATCCGACTTGATGGCCGAGTCGGCGGCCTGCGCCTTCTCGCAGACGGTGGCGAACTCGACCGGCATCGATCCAGCGCAGTTCATCGATTACTACCTGTCCCGAGAGCACCGTGACAACCTCGGCACGGGCTGCCCGATGGCCGCGCTGAGCGGCGATGCAGCGCGCCAGTCGGACGAGGTCAAAGCGACCTTCGCCGACGGCATCGAAAGCCTGCTTGCAGCGCTTGCTCCCGACCAGGCAGCACCCGGCGACGAAGAATGGAAACAGGCGCGGGCAAACACCATCGACCGCTTTGCCCATGCGCTGGGGGCGTTGCTGCTGTCACGCAGCTGCCCGAATGACTCGCCGCTGGCGGACGAAATACTCGAGGTGTGCCGCGCGAAGATGCGGGCACAACTGGAGTCCGGGCAGACCGACTGACCGTCTCAGGAAGGAAACAGTTTGCTCAGGCAGGCCAGCTTCTTCTTGTAGGACTTGCGCGCCACCAGCGCTTCCTCCAGCGTTACGGCCACGAATCGGGCGGTCTGATTGGGTTGCATCTGACCGATCAGGTCCAGGTCGGCGCTGATCACCGTGCCGATCATCGCATAGCCCCCGCCCGACACGGCATCACGATGCAACACAATCGGTTCCAGCCCGGCAGGCACCTGAATCGAGCCGATCGGGTAGCAGCTGTCGACGATATTGGACGGATCGGAACCGGCGCCGAAGGGCTGCTCCCTGGGCTGGAAGGTCAGCGCCCTGCCCCCTTTGAAGCGATAACCGATGCGGTCGGCTTCGGACCCTACGTTCCAGGGTTCGGAGAAAAAACTGGTGGCGGCAAATTCGGTCAGGCGCTCGTAATACAGGCCCGGCACGACCCGCAGATACACTTCCCCGCCCAGCGATTGGCGCAAGGCCATCGGCAGACTGGCCCCGGCGCGTCCCTTGCCGCTGGGTGTGCCTATCGGCAGCTGGTCATCAGCGGCCAGTCGGCGACCCTGAAAACCGCCAAGCGCACCCAGCGTGTACGTCGAACGGCTGCCCAGTACCAGCGGTACATCAATACCGCCGGCGACGGCCAGATAGGTACGCGCACCGTCCTTGGGGAAGTCGAAACGCAGCACTTGCCCGGCCTTCACCGCAAAGGCGGTGTCGTGGTGCATTTCCACGCCGTCGAGACGCGCCGCCATGTGCGCGCCGCAGACCGCAGCCAACGTGTCGCACTGGAACTCCAGTTCCGGCCCCAGCAGTGTGCATTCCAGCGCCGCAGCGCCGGGTGGGTTGCCGACCAGCTGATTGGCGGCGCTGAGGGCGTACTGGTCGAGCGCACCGGAGGGCGGAATGCCCAGGTGATAATAGCCCTCGCGACCGAGGTCCTGAACCGAGGTGGCCAGACCGGGTTTGAGCACCTTGATCATGCCAGCACCTCCTGCAACGACTTGGGATAGCCCACCGGATCGGCCAGAAAGGCATCCAGTGAAAACTCGACCGGGCGGATGAGCAGGTCGAAGCGCCCCGCTTCCACCTCTGCGACAGCCTCGTCATAGGCTTGCCGGTCAAGCGGTTTGAACTGGACGATATCGCCCGGCCGGAAGAACACCATGTGCTCTTTCAGGTAGGCCAGCTTCTGCTGCGGGTCATAGATCGGCGCAGGAGTGACGCCAAACATCTGATAACCGCCCGCTCCGCGTACCGAATAGATGCAGCCGAAGCAGCCGCCGTGGCCGAGTGTGTGCTTGGGCGTATCGGTGCGCGGACGCAGGTATTTGGGCACTTGCAGCTGACGCTCGCGCTCCACCATCTGGAACATGAACGGCAGACCGGCGACAAAACCGACCATCGAAACGAACCACGGTGCTCCGCTGTGCGCGGCGATGAAAGCATCGACATCCGCCAGGTTATTGATGCGCGCAGCGTATTCCAGGTCGGTGGAACCAGGGTCCTGATGACGATCACGAAAACGCATCAGGGTTTCGTGGGTCCATGGATCGTTGTACAGCACCGGGATTTCGATAATCCGGGTCTGCAAGGTACGTTCGGCGACCGCACCGGCCTCGGCCGCCCTTACCGCTTCGAGTAAGACGTGCGGTGCGATACGGTCCGGGTCAAAACGAATCTGGAATGACGCGTTGGCCAGGCACACGTCCAGCACACCGTCCAGCGCCAGACGCTCGACCGCACGGGTCACCGCCAGCCCCTTGAAAAATGCTTCCAGCGACATACTGTCACTGACCTCGGCGAACAGATGTTCATCAGCGCCAAAGCTGTAGCGAATCGGATCAGCCATGTCTGTTCCTTTCTTGAAATCGTTGTAGAACGGCAGGCAAAAATCAGTAACACGGCTCGTGCGTCTGTGCACACGATGCCTTTTATTCAACGCGGTGCACGCACCTTGATGCCCGCAGCGTCGAGCGCCAGGCGTGTCGCTTCTGCGAGGTCAAGCGCGCCCGGCGTGTCGCTGTGCAGGCAGATCGAATCGAATTCGATGCTCAGGTCCTCACCCTCGACAGTACGCACCAGACCTTGCAGGCACGCGCGCACCACGCGGGCTGCGACTTCGGTCGGGTCCAGGGCGCGTACGTGACGGGTGAAGACGATGGAGCCGCTGAGGTCGTAAGCGCGATCAGCGTAGAACTCGCGGATCACCGGCTGGCCCAGCTCCTCGGCGATCTTGCAGATAACCGAACCGGGCATGCAGTAAAGCAGCAAATCAGGCTCCAGGCGCTGCAGGTTTTCCACCAGCAGGCGGGCTGCGGCTTCGTCTCTGGCCAGGTGCATGTACAAGGCACCATGGGGTTTGAAATGCTGCAAGGCCACGCCCTGAACCCGCGCCAGCTCGCGCAGGGCGCCCAGTTGGTAGAGCATGTCGTCGACCAGCTCCTGGGGCGTCGAGTTGATATGCCGGCGACCAAAGCCGACCAGATCGCGGAACCCCGGGTGTGCGCCGATGGCAACGCCCAGGCGTTTTGCCTGCTCGATCGTGCGGCGCATGGTGCCAGGGTCACCCGCATGAAAACCGGTCGCAACATTGGCGGAGCTGATATAGGTCATCAATTCAGTATCGACGCCGTCACCAATGGTCCACGCGCCAAAGCTTTCACCCATGTCCGAGTTGAAATCCACCTGCATGGCTGTTGCTCCTGTGGCTGGCCGGACAAGGGGCTATCCGGCTTCATGCAAACCACGTTAAATTCAGTCGCACCCCTTGGGTAGATCTATTAACAGATACGCTATCTTCTGAAAAACAGATACCCCGCCCGGTAGAACCTCTGTCTGGAGTGCTTATGTCCCTGACCCTGCGCCAGGTCCGTTATTTCGTGGCAACTGCCGAGATCGGGCAGATATCGCAGGCGGCCATTCACCTGAACATTTCCCAATCGGCGGTCACCACGGCGATCAAGGAACTGGAGGGCATGCTCGGCACCCTGCTGTTTCAGCGCTCGGCGCAGGGCATGAGCCTGACTGAAGCAGGCCGCCACTTTCTCAACAGGGCTTACGTCATCCTGCGCAGCGTCGATGATGCGCTGAACAGCCCGCTGCCCGATATCCGCGCCAGCGGCGTATTGCGCCTGGCCGCCAGCTACACGGTCATCGGCTACTTCCTGCCGCATCACTTACAGCGCCTGGAACACTGGCACCCGGACGTCGCCATCGAGGTGCATGAGCAGGAACGACAAGCCATCGAACAAGGCCTGCTGCAAGGTCGCTTCGACATGGCGGTGGTGCTGACGGCAAACATCACTCACCCGGATATCATCTCGGAAACGTTGTTCAACTCCGAGCGCCGCCTGTGGCTGTCCAGCCATCACCCACTGTGCCAACGCGCTTCTGTCAGCCTCGCCGATGTCGCGCAGGAGCCCTATATCCTGTTGACCGTCGACGAAGCCGAACAAAGCGCCATGCGCTACTGGGAACTGGCCGGGCAACAGCCCAACGTCAGAATCCGCACCAGCTCGGTGGAAGCCGTACGCAGCATGGTCGCCAACGGCAGCGGCGTGGCGATCCTTTCCGATCTGGTGCATCGTCCCTGGTCGCTGGAAGGCAAGCGTATCGAAACGATCACCGTCACCGACACGGTAACGCCCATGAGCGTCGGCCTGGCCTGGCACCGCGAACGTGAATTGAGCCCGGCCATGCAGGCCTTCCGCAACTATTTTCATGACGCATTTCTGGCCCCGCAGCAGCTGTCGGCACGGCGTTGAACTACCCGTACGCTATTGCTGATGGCGTGCCGGTGGCCGAGCGACAGGCGCATGCTCGGCCATCAGCTCGGTGATCCAGCCGATAAACACGCGGACCTTGATGCTGATGTGCCGGTTCGGCGGGAAGGCCACGTACATCGGCATGCTGTCCAGCTGCCAGTCTTCGAACAACGGGACAAGGGCTCCGCGCTCCCGATACGGCCTGGCCATGTAGTCCGGTAGCCAGAGAATGCCCATTCCGGCCAACCCAGCGGCAACGTAGGCATTGCCATCATCCACCGCCAGCGTATAGCGCCCCTGTACATGGACCTTTTCTCCGTCGCGGTGCATGGCATAGGGCAGCGCCTTGCCGGTGCGCGCCCACAGATAGCCGACGATGCGATGGGCCGAGTCTTCGAGTTCTTGCGGATGAACAGGCGTGCCCATACGCTGCAGATACTCCGGCGCGGCGTAAACGCCCAGTTGCAGGTCGCCCACCCGCCGCGCCATCAGCGACTGATCGGCTATTTCGCCACCGCGCACCACGCAGTCGACGTTCTCGCCAATCAGATCGACCATACGGTCGCTGACGCCCATATCGATCTGAATGTCCGGATAACGCGCATGAAAGCCTGGCAAGGCGGGCATCAGCAGCATGCTGGCCAGCGGGCTGGGCACGTCCACGCGCAATCGTCCTCTGGGCAGCGACGCTGCACTGGACAGACTGGTCTCGGCGTCATCCATGTCGGCCAGCAGCCTGACCACGCGCTCGTAAAACACCGCACCGTCGGCAGTCACATTGACCCTCCGCGTGGTGCGATTGAGCAGCTTGACCCGCAAACGGGCCTCCAGTTGCTGCACCAGTTGCGTCACGCTGGTCTTGCTCATGTGCAGCGTAGCCGCAGCCTTGGTGAAACTGCCGGTTTCCACCACGCGGGCAAACGCTTGCATTGCGTCGAAACGATCCATCCTCGCCCCCGCCTGTCTTGCCTCATCAGCCTATCGATTGTTTGGGTTTCCCAAACAGTGCTGAGTACGGTTGCTGGTTTATCGCGCTGACGCAAGACCCTACTGTGGCTTCAACGCTGATTTCAGCTTTCTTACCCAAGTGTTGATGGAGACACCCATGACCCAACGTGACGTCGTTTTTCCGGCTGGCCGCCAGGCGCTTTACGAGCGCAATCGCTATTCGCCCGCCCTACGCTCCAATGGTTTTCTGTTCGTGTCCGGACAAGTCGGCAGTCGCGAAGACGGCTCACCCGAGCCGGATCTGGAAAAGCAGGTGCGCCTGGCGTTCAACAACCTGAATGCCATCCTGCTGGCCGCCGGTTGCACGTTCGACGATGTGGTCGACGTGACGGTGTTCATTGTCGATCCCGAGGCAAGGTTCGAGCGGATATGGAAAGTGATTCCAGAGTTCTGGGGCGACGCGCCGCACCCGACCCTGACCGGCGTCGGTGTAACCTGGCTGTATGGCTTCGATTTCGAGATCAAGGTCATCGCCAGGCTGCCGGAAGCCGTCGAGCAATAACCGGGCGGCGCAGGTCCGCTCAGCGGCGAATCGGCACCACGCGCTCGCTTGCATCCGCTGCCAAAGGCTCTTCGAAATGCTGGAAGAACTGCCCGGACACCACATGATCGAGAAACTGCGCCTGCTCTTCGGTGGCCAGGCGTATCGGCGAGTAGCCGTCGGCATCGGGCACAGCGAAAAGGCGCGCCTTGCGTTCATGAGCCACCGCAATGAACGCCCGCTTCTCCTCGTCGGACATCGACGAAAAGCAATCGGAAAGATTTTCCAGCGAGCGCACCGCCAGATCCTGGTCGAGCTGCTTGTCATCCGTGAACATCAAATGCCAGACGAAATCGAAAGAAAGCTCAGCGAGGGCACGCATAGACGGGGTTCCCTGGGGTCGAGAGGTGCGAGATTCACCGTTCGCCACGATTCGGTCAAGCGCTAAAGGATGACCTGCGTGAGGCGTAGCGTTTAAAGCAGGAAAATGTCGCATTTGCGGGTATTTTCCTGGCTAGACACGGCTGGACGCATAGCGGGGATTCTCGATCAGCAGCGCCATGCCCTGCCCGCCGCCGACGCAGGCTGCAGCGATACCGTAGCGCAGGCCCGTATCGCGCAATTGCCGGGCCAGGGTCATGACCAGGCGCAGACCGGTGGCGGCCAATGGATGACCCAGGCCCAGTGATCCACCCAGGCAGTTGAGCCGCTCGTGGTCAAGCTCCAGCGTTTGTGCCACCGCCAGAACCTGAGCGGCCTGCGCTTCATTGATTTCCAGTCGACCGATATCGCTCAGTGCCAGCCCGCTGCGCTGTAACAGCAAGCGGATCGCAGGTGCGGGGCCAATGCCCATGAACTCTGGCGCGACACCCGTCACCGCGCTGGCCAGCAGATGCGCCAACACCGGTCTCGTCGATTGTGAAGCACGCCCCACCAGGGCCGCCGCCGCGCCATCGACCACCGCACAGCTATTGCCTGCGGTCTGCACCCCGTTCGCGTGAATGGCGCGCAGACGCGACAGCGCTGCCAGATGGGTCGCACGCGGATGGCTGTCCTGCGCGACCACTTCAACCCCTCGCGGCAACTCGATGCCACGCGGCTGATAGCCTTCCAGCGCAAAGCGCTCGCTGCTGACCGGGACAATTTCCTCGGTCCATTTGCCGGAAACCTGCGACTGCAGCGCCCGCTCATGGCTGAGCAAGGCATAGCGGTCCACTGCTTCACGGCTCAACCCATGCCGTTTGGCGATGTGGTCTGCCGTGGCGATCATGTCCATCGCCGGTGCAGGGTCATATAGCGCTTCCCAGAGAAAATCCTTGAACTGCACGGCGGCACCGAGCGAGAAGCCATTGCGGTGGGTATAGGCCGCGATCGGGTTGCGCGACATGGACTCGGCGGCGACGCACAGCGCCATCTGCCCGCCTTCGCCCACATGCAAGGCGGCCTGGCGCAACAATTCGAAACCGGTGGCGCAGATGCGCTGCACACCCAGTGCCGGAACGCTTTGCGCGACGCCGCTGTACAGGCCGATATGCCGGGGCAGCAGGTACGCATCGAAACTGGCCTGCGCCATCGAACCGGCCAGTACGCTGTCGACCTGATCCGGCTCGATGGCGGCCCGTGCCAACACCTCGCGGCCGACCTTGATACCCAGGTCGATGGGCGAGACAGCCGCCAGAGCGCCGCCCAGATCCACCCAGGGCGTGCGCACGGCATCGAAGATGGCCACGTCACTGAATGCCGAATACTGCCCGCCGCCACTCATGCCTTAGGCGCTGCACTGAGCTTGTCCGGGTCCTGATCACGGTACAGCGCTTCGACCTTGTCTGCGCGCCACTGCAGAACAGCGCGCTGGTTGATCGACCCCTTGTCGGTGATTTCGCCACGATCAATGGAAGCGGGCTGATCAAGCAGCACGATCCACTCCAGCCGGCTGGCGTTGCCGTTCGCGCCCTGATTCAGGCGCGCCAGCCAGTCGGCGAACCATTCGCGTACCGGCGCACTGGCCAGTACCTGTGCATCCGTGGCCTGTGCATCCAGCGCGGCCAGTTGCCGACACTCGTGCACCCTGGGAAACACCAGCGCCCCGAGGCATTCGCGGTCAGGCGCAGTGATGACCACATCCTGCACATACGGCGAGCCTTCCAGCACCGCGCGGTTGCGCATCGGTCCGACGCTGACGAACACGCCCGACGACAGCTTGAAATCCTCGGCCAGACGCCCGTCGAACATCAGGCCCAGTTCGGGTGCCGCAGGATCGGCAAGCTTGATTGCATCGCCGGAGCAATAGAAGCCGTTCTCGTCGAACACTTCGGCCGTCTGCTGCGGCGAGCGCCAGTAGCCCGGCATGATGTGCGGACCACGAAACCGCCCTTCGAGCTTGCCATCCACCGGCACCAGACACACTTCGCATCCCGGTGCGGGCAGGCCGATGTACCCGGCCATCGACAGGGGCCCGGTAGTAAAGGTGCAGGACGGCGCAGCCTCGGTCATGCCCAGCCCGGCCATCATGCGAATCCGCTCGCCGCAATGCTGCTCGGCCACCCGGTCAAGACGATCCCAGATGCTTTGCGACAGGCCGGCAGCGGCGAAGAAGAACAGCTTGATGCGTGAAAAGAATCGCTCGCGCAGCTCGGCGTCCTGCTCCAGTGCGCTGACCAGCTCCTCCCAGCCCTTGGGCACGGTCAGGTAAGCGGTAGGCGAAATTTCCTTGAGGTTGCGCAGGGTCTCGGCGAAGCCTTGAGCGGTGGGCTTGCCGTTGTCCAGATAGAACGTGCCGCCGTTGTACAGTACGATACCGATGTTGTGACTGCCGCCGAAGGTGTGATTCCAGGGCAGCCAGTCGACCAGCACGGGCGGTTCTTCGCCGAACACCGGGAACGTCTGCAACAGCATCTGTTGATTGGCACACAGCATGCGCTGGGTAGTCACCACCGCCTTGGGCAGTTTGGTCGAGCCCGAGGTGAACAGAAACTTGGCGATGGTGTTGGGGCCGCTGGCCAGGAAAGCGGCCTCGGCCTCGCTGCCACCTGGCTCTTCGAGCAGGCTGGAGAAGCTCAGCTGAGGCCTGCCATTGAGCTGTCCGCGTACAGTGATGACGGGCGTGTCCGTAGGAATGATCGCATCGATGGCACGCTGAAACGGCGCGGCATCGCTGACAAATACCAATCCTGGCCGCAATACGTCGCAGACGTGGCGTAACTTGGCGAAATCCTGAGACATGACCGAATACGCCGGTGATACCGGGCAGTAGGGAATGCCGGCGTACATGGCGCCCAGAGCGAGCTGCAAATGCTCGATGTCGTTACCTGACAGCAACGCCAGCGGTCGATCGGCGGAAAGGTCGTACGCCAGCAGGCTCTGTGCGATAGCGCGCACATCAGTCAGCATCTCGGCATAACTGACCTTGCGCCAGCCGCCACGGCTGTCGCGGGCGGCAATGAAGGTCTGTTGCGGACGCAACTGCGCCCAGTGCACCAGTCGGTCAAGCAGCCGGTCGGGCAATCGTGCCAGGGGCTCCAGGGAACGCATGTGCAGAACGCCCTGCTCTTCCCGCACCTCGATGGGCGGGTGGCCGATGGAGACCTGGCGGTAGCGCGGTTGATTATCTTCACTCTGCAGCGTTGACGATCTGATATCGGAACTCACGTGCGTTCTCTCCATCAAGGTACGCAGGCGCCAAACGCCATGCAGCGGTTCGGGCCAAGCGTTGCAGCACCAGGCTGCAGCCTTGTTATTGTTGTGCCTGACTCACCGGCGACACGGTCTTGTGCAAAAGACCGTTGCCGCCGGCCTGGAAGGGTTCAGATCGGAGGGTTCAGATCGGATGCCTCATATCGGATAGTGCCGTGCCCCGTTTTGCAACGTCACCCAGCGCAACTGGGTAAAGTGCTCGATCGAAGCCTTGCCGCCGAAACTGCCATAGCCACTGGACTTCACCCCGCCGAAGGGCATTTGTGCCTCGTCGTGCACGGTGGGTCCGTTGATATGGCAGATCCCGGACTCGACCCGCTGCGCAAGCGCCAGGGCCCGGCTGGTATCACGACTGAAAATCGCCGCCGAGAGACCGAACTCCGAATCGTTGGCCAGCCGCAACAGCGCCTCGTCACCGTCGCCGCGCAGCACCACGGCCACCGGGCCGAAGGACTCTTCGCGGTACAGGCGCATGGCATCTGTCACACCATCGAGCAGCGTCGGTTGCAGAATGCTGCCTTGCAGTTGCCCGCCAGTTACCAGCGTTGCGCCAAGCGCCACCGCGTCGTCGATCAAGCCCTTGATGCGCGTCCCGGCACCCACGTCGACCAGCGACCCGAGAACCGATTCACTGTCATCCGGATTACCGGCGCGCAAGGTTTTGATCTTGGCCGTCAGCTTGGCAACGAAGGCGTCGGCGATCTTGTGGTCCACGATCAGTCGTTCGGTGGACATGCAGATCTGGCCCTGATTGAAGTAGGCGCCAAAGGCTGCGGCCTCCACTGCTGCGTCGAGATCGGCGTCGTCGAGCACCAGAAACGGTGCCTTGCCACCCAATTCCAGCAGTGCCGGTTTCAGATGCCGCGCCGACAGCTCACCGACGATGCGGCCTACATGAGTGGAACCGGTGAAATTGACCCGTCGCACTGCCGGGTTGGCAATCAGGCGCTCGACAATCGCCGGCGCATCGGCCGGCGCGTTGCTGATCACGTTCACCACACCGTCACCCAGCCCGGCATCCTGCAGCACCTGGCCGAGCAGCCGATGCACGGCTGGGCTGAGCTCCGAAGCCTTGAGCACCACGGTATTCCCACAGGCGAGTGGCATGGCGATAGCACGCGTGGCAAGAATCACCGGCGCATTCCACGGCGCGATACCCAGGACCACACCGCAGGGCTGGCGCAGCGCCATGGCAAAATTGCCGGGAACATTGGAGGGGATGACATCGCCGGTAATCTGCGTCGTCATGGATGCCGCTTCGCGCAGCATGTTGGCGGCCAGCTGTACGTTGAAGCCGTACCAGTTGGCCATTGCTCCGGTTTCGCCGGCAGCGGCAATGAATTCAGCGCTGCGGGCCTGCAACTGCGCGGCAGCTTCGAGCAGACGCGCCCGACGCTCGCCGGGCACCATCGCCGCCCAGCCGGGGAACGCAGCCTGAGCGGCTGCGACCGCCGCATCGGCATCTTCCAGAGTCGCCGCGGCCACCCGCGAAACCACCTCGCCAGTCACCGGGTTGCAGCGTTCAAATGTACGTCCGTCACTCGCGGGGCACGACTGGCCGCCGATCAGCAGGGGCACGTCCAGCATGGTGATTCCTCTTTATTATCTTTATCAGGAACTACAGACTCGGTTTTAAAACTTCTGGATACCCGACTAGCGTTTGTAAGCTTCCAGACCAGGCTTGATGCTCTTGTCATCGAGGAACTGCTTCATGCCCTGCTCGCGCCCGCCTTCCTTGTCCAGCAGACGTGACTGGTCGAGCTTGGCGTACAGGTAATCTTCGTTCTGCTCCCAGGTCAGTTCGCGGCAGCGTTTGAAGCCGTGCTTGGCGGCGCGCAGTACCACCGGATTTTTTTCCAGCAGATTGTTGGCCAGATCGATGGTCACCTGACGCAGTTGCGCCAGCGGTACGCTTTCATTGACGAGGCCCATTTCAGCGGCCTTCTGACCGTTGAAGGTTTTGCCGGTCATGATGTAGTACAGCGACTGACGGTGGCCCACGGTGTCGGCCATGGCCTTGCTCACCAGGTTGCCGGGCGGAATGCCCCAGTTGATTTCCGACAGCCCGAAAGTCGCTTCATCGGCGCAGATCGCCAGATCACAGGCCACCAGCGGGCTGAAACCGCCACCGAAGCACCAGCCGTTGACCATCGCGATGGTCGGCTTGGCGTACATGCGCAACATCTTCCACTGCCACTGGGAGGCTTCGCGACGGATTTTTTCCTGAAGAATTTCCGGTCCGGCATCCACCTCGCGGAAGTACTCCTTGAGGTCCATGCCAGCGGTCCACGCCTCACCCGCACCGGTCAACACCAGAACGCCCGCATCGGGATCCTGCTCAAGGGTTTCCAGCACATCGATCATTTCGCGGTTCAGGGTCGGGCTCATGGCGTTGCGTTTTTCCGGCCGATTGAGGATGACCCACGCAATACCTTGCTCGATCTCGACCTTGATGGTTGACCAGCGGCCTTCATATTTGCTCATGGCGATGCTCTCTTGTTCTGGGCTTGAAGATGACTCAAAGCTAAACCGCAAATATAGTTATGTCAATTAACTGTTATTAATATTAATCAAAATCTCGGCACTCCGTCCGAACAGGCGGGTCACAGTCACTTAACCCCATAGCTATCGTTCGCCAACCTCGGCAAACTGATCGGCTGATTGACCCATCAAACCACAAGGACCGCATTTTCAATGGCCAAGCCATCTGACATCGCCGACGTTTGCCAGGCCCCCGTACAGGCTGCCGAGGCACGTTTGCCAACGGATTCTGCGCTGGATGATCTGATCGGTTATGCCATGCGCCGCGCACAGCTCAAGCTGTTCCAGAACCTGATCGGACGTCTTTCCGCACACGACCTGCGCCCGGCGCAGTTCTCGGCACTGGCGATCATCGAACAGAACCCGGGTCTCATGCAGGCAGACCTGGCCAAGGCGCTGGCGATCGAACCGCCTCAGGTCGTCCCGTTACTGAACAAGCTCGAAGAACGCGCGCTGGCCGTCCGGGTGCGTTGCAAGCCGGACAAACGCTCGTACGGCATCTTTCTCAGCAAAAGCGGTGAAACATTGCTGCGCGAACTGAAACAGATCGCCGTGGACAGCGACCTCGAATCCACCGCAGCGCTGGATCAAAAGGAACGTCAGGACCTGCTCAGGTTGCTGAAAAAGGTGTATCAATTGTAAACGGCTTCCCTGCCGTCAAAGCGGGGATAGTTACCAGAGCGGCAAGCTGTATTGCACGATGAAGCGTGTCTGGTTCTCGTCACGAAACGCTGCACCTGCCGGGAAGTCGTTGCGATAGATCGACTTGCGCGCCAGCAGCCCGACATTCTTCAGCGGACCGCTTTGTACAACGTAGCCCAGCTCCATCTGAAACTCACGCTCCTTGCGATCATCGGCATTGAAAGCGGCCAGCTCGATGTTGTCGCCGCGCACATAGCGCAGGCGACTGCGCAGCCCGACCAGCCCGATGGCCGTGAAGTCATAGTCGTAGATGGCTTGCCAGGTGCGCTCCTTGGCGTTGAGGAAGTCCGAGCTCATGGTCATCTCGCTCAACCCCATCAGCTCGGTGCCCGAGACATAAGGCGTCGCCGTGTCGCCACTGGAATGCATGGAGCCAAGGCTGACGCTGTGCCCTCCCCACTTGTAGCCAAGCAACGCGGACAGGTTCTGGTTGTCGACTTCGCCGGCTTTCGCGCTGCCGGTATCGCGGCTGAAAAAGCTGCGCAGGTCGGTGGTCAGCACGCCGTCGCCAATCGCCAGCTTGTGCAACAGGGCCAGGGTGTTCTGGGTATAGAGATCGTCTACCTCGGCGTGATACGCACGCAGGCTCAGGTCCTTGTCGACCTGATAATCGCCACCGGCATAAGCCATATGCGACGACGTTGCCGCACCATTGAAACGGCGGTTCGGTGAAGCGATGCTGATGGCCTGGTAGTTGCTGGAGTCACGCTTGTTGACCCGGTCGATGTAGCCCGCGTTGAGGGTCAGGTCATCAATGTCCTTCGAGGTCAGCGTGGTACCACGAAAGGTCTGTGGCAACAGTCGCGAGGGACTGGCGAAAGCGAACGGCAGGAAAATCGACACATCACCGGTCTTGACCGTGGTTTCGTGGAATTTCAGCTTGCCGGTCAGAGCCAGCCGCGAATACTCGTCAGCCGCCCGGCCATCACTGGCGGATACCGGCAACAGCTCGGTGCCGCTGCGGTCTGGCGAAGAATCCAGTTTCACCCCGACCATCGCTCGCGCGTCCAGTCCGAACCCTACCGGTCCCTGGGTAAAACCGGATTCCGCGTTCATGATGAAGCCCTGCGCCCACTCCCGAGTCGCAGTCTTGGCGCCATCATCCTTGTAATCGCGGTCCATGTAGTAATTGCGCAGCGTCAGGGTGCCGTGGCTGTCATCCAGAAAACCCTGCGCCTGTGCAGGGTCGGGAATGGCACTGATACCCAGCAGGCCCAGCGCGAGGCCACAACGTTTTCCACGAAAAAAGGGAGCTGACACAGCGCTTGCTGCATCATGAGCGAGCTTCGACATGTTCGGTGTCCACTTATTGTTGTTGTTTTTGGAGTCGGTCCGGCGCTTGATTGCAGGTCCGTGAGCAGAGAATTGAAAGATTCTGCGGCCACGTCAATCCGAATTGACCGATAATCGAACATTAATATTATTAACTACTTTATCAGTCGCTCGACATTCATCTTCTAACTCAATGTTTTTTAAAGACTAAGATTCATTTTTTACGAGCTTTTCGACCAGATTCAATTTTTAGTTATTTTTGTTACCTTGATAACTACCTGTCACAGCGCGTCGATTGGCGCTCGGGAACAGGCTTTTCTCCACAACAAAAACAACAATGAGGCTTGCCATGAACAGTCCGTTACGTCGATCGACGCTGACCATTGTCTTGTGTTTTATCGTTGCGCTCATCGAAGGCTTCGACCTGCAGGCTGCGGGAACGGCCGCCGCCGGATTGCGCCAGACCTTCGCCCTCGATCCGAAAATGATGGGCTGGGTGTTCAGCGCAGGGATCATCGGGCTGCTACCTGGCGCTTTCTTTGGCGGGTGGATTGCCGATCGCATCGGCCGCAAGAAGATTCTGGTGAGCGCAGTGCTGCTGTTCGGGGTCTTTTCGCTGAGCACTGCGTATGTCGAGAGCTTTTCCGGCCTGCTGCTGGTGCGCTTCATGACCGGCCTGGGTCTTGGGGCAGCACTGCCCAACCTGATTGCCTTGTGCGCCGAAGCCGTCAGTGAACGCCACCGCGGGCTGGCCATCAGCGTCATGTACGCCGGTGTTCCATTGGGCGGTGCTCTGGCCGCGGTTGTGGCCATGTTCACCAGCGAGCACTGGCAGACCACGTTCATCATCGGCGGTCTGGTGCCGCTACTGGTAGCTCCGCTGATGATCCTGTTGCTGCCCGAGTCCAGCGCTTTCAAACAGCAGACCACTGCTGACAGCGTTCGGCATTCAAGCGCCACTGCGTTGTTCGGCGAAGGCCGGGCGCGCACGACGCTGGCCTTGTGGCTCGGCTACTTCTTCACCCTGACCGTGATGTACATGCTCCTCAACTGGCTGCCTTCACTGCTGATCGGTCAGGGTTTCAGCAAACCGCAGGCGGGCATGGTGCAGATGCTGTTCAATATCGGCGGCGCACTGGGCTCGTTGCTGGGCGGGCTGTTGCTCGATCGCTGCAATGGCATCAAGGTCGTGCTGTTCGTCTATGCCGGTTTGCTCGCGGCGCTGGCAGGCGTGGGTTTGTCGGTTGGTATCGTCCCGATGGCCATTGCCGGGTTTGCAGCCGGGGTGTTTGTCATCGCCGCGCAGTTGGTGCTGTATGCGCTGGCCCCACCCTCCTACCCGACCTCGGTACGCGCCACCGGTGTGGGGGCTGCAGTGGCCATCGGCCGTCTCGGTTCGGTCGCAGGTCCGCTGGCGGCCGGGCAACTGCTGGGCGCTGGCGCCGGAACCGCCGGCGTACTGCTGGCCACCTCGCCAGGCCTGGTGATTGCGGCACTGGCGGCGATCACCGTGCTGTCCAGATCAATCACCGTCGAGAAGCGTGAGCTCAAGACTGCAGAGTCGAGCTGATCAGACGCTATGCCATCGTCCCCACGCTCTGCACCCACCGTTATGCACAAGTCGTGTGGGAGCGAGCTTGCTCGCGAAGAGGTCGGTACAGCCTCCAGAAATAGAGCGTTTGGACTAACGTCTTTGTGAGCTATGCGGATCGCCGCAACGGTCAGCCCCACAGATATCTGTACGCCGCATGATTCTGCGGTTTTGGCCCTTACTTTCCGGGCTTATCAGGACACACAGCGGTTTTTCTTTGTCAGGTAGATTGGGGTTCGACTCAGGTCACCTTTTCGCCCCTCGGCGACCTACTTTGATGGGGCCAAAGTAGGCAAATCCCTTCGCTCCGGTTTCCGGTCCGACTTCGTCGGGTTCCTTCGCCCTGTCACTGATCCGGGGGTCGCCGCAACGCGCCATCCATGGCACGGTGCGGCTAGCCTGGCGTCCTGCCAGGCTACCCCCGGATCAGCGCCAGGACTCAGCCGTCACTAACGTCGCACTCTGCGTCGTCAGCGCCATCGCGATCGCGATCGCGATCGAAAAGTACTCCTGTGGCAACGGCTAACGGCAAGTCATGCTGTTGCGCCGCACCTGAGAGGTGTAACGCAGAGCGTCACGAACTGCATTCCAACGCGGAGCGTTGGAACGATAGTCAAAATAATCTCATGCCTTACAGCTTGTGCAGAAAATTCAGCACCACCTTGTTGCCTTCGGTGCGGTTTTCCGCGCCCTGTTCGAAGTAGCTATTGACCGTCAGCACGTTCTCCTTGCTGAAGGCATACAGGAAGCCGGGTCCAATGGCCCATACCTTTTCCTTGCGACCACTGACATCGTGGCCGTCCACCTGGGTATCCGTGAACTGCTTGAGCCAGTAACCGTTGAGCCCCAGCGAGAGTTGCTCGTTAACTGCATATTGCAGAGTCAGGTTAGCGTGCAAAGCCTGCCCTGCCTGCGTATCGGAAACATTGCCAAACCCGGCTTGCGGGTCATCGTTCTTACCGTTCCATAAATACATGAAACGCCCGCTGGCCGACCATTTCGGCGAGAACCAGTAAGTCGCGGCGTAGTACGGGTTGAACGACCAGAAATTACTGCCGGGGTTGATCGAGCGATTGCGATCGTAGGCGCCGACCGGAATCGCAATGTCCGCCTCGACACGCTGGGTCAGCAGCGGGCTGCCATCGGCACGGGTGATCGTCGGCAGCTGCAGAAACGGACCGATGACCAGATCGCCGAAACCGGCGCGCGAACTCAGGGCGGTGTTGCCCAGACCGTCATCCACGTCGACATGCGCCAGCGACGTATTGATTGCGGTAATACCGGGCATAGCCCCATTGGCCATTGGCTGACCGACGTAGATGATCTGCGTGGTCACCGCCAATACATCCACATCCTGTTTGGGAAGTTGCAGTTTGTCGCCATTCACGTCATTGAAGCGATTGGCCTTGGCATAGTTCAGATACTCCTCCAGATACCAGCCCGGGCCCGCAGGCGCCGGGGAGCCGTCGTAGAAGCTGGTGTTGCCCAGATTAAGGCCGGGCAAGTCATAGGCGTATGCAGTCGATGACAAGGCGATGAATGATACGGTCGCAACGGTACGCAAGACAGACTTGGGCATCTTGTGATTCCTGTACTTATTGTTGTTGTTTTCAAGAGCCCCGGCGCCACGAACGCGTCGCCGGGGTTGCAACACGTGCAGCCATTACACGTAGGAAGCGGCCAACCCTCCATCTATCGGCAAGTTGACACCGTTGATCCAGCGCGAGGCGTCGGAACACAGAAACGCAATCACCTCGGCCACCTCATCGGCCAGCGCAGGACGCTTCATGTGCAGGCCATCGCGGGTGACCCGCTCCTGGCCAACCATGCTGACAAAATCGCCCAGAATCGGTGTGAACACCGGCCCCGGCGCGACGCAGTTGACGCGCACCGAATGATCGCGAAACCATTCCTGCGACTGCTTGAAGCTCCAGACGATCAGCGCTTCCTTGAAATACTGGTAGCAGGTTTCATGGGCGACCGGATTGGCCGCCAGCCACTCCTGCCCTTCGCTGTAGCTTTCGGTGGCGGCCAGCGCCTTGTGCAGCTCCAGCCTTTCCGGCCACTGCGAACCGAGTATCGACGCCACGTTGACGATACTGCCGCCCGACACGATGCGCGGCAACACGCGTTGGGTCAGGTGACGCAGCCCGAGGTAATTGACTTGGGCGACCGCCTGAACGGGCGCTGTGCCGGGTACACCGGCGATGTTGCACAGGCCGTCGATCTGCTTGGGCAAGCGCTCGATCAACGCGTCGATACTGCCTGGATCGGCAAGGTCCGCCTGGAAGAAACTGTCAACGGTCAGCTGCGGTTCATGACGATCGATGCCGATCACTCGGGCACCTTGGAAGCGTGCCACACGTGCCAGCTCAGCGCCGATACCGGATGACACACCAGTGACGATCAGTGTTTTGTTATTCAGATTCATAGTCACGCGCTCTTATTGTTGTTGGATCACGTCTTGCCGTTAAATCACATAACCCGCTGCAATGAAGCATGGAATATCAGTCAGATTCAGAATGGATAGGCCGGCGCCTGGTTCTTCACCGTCACCCACTGCCATTGGCTGTATTCATCCCAGTCCGAGGGGCTGCCAGCGCTGCTGCCGTTGCCCGACGCACCGCGCCCGCCAAACGAATTGACACACTCATCGGCCACCGTCTGATCATTGATGTGCAACATGCCGCACCTGAGTCGGTCGCCAAGCGCCGTCGCGCGGCCGATGTCAGGGGAAATCACCGCAGCTGCCAGGCCATACTCGGAACGGTTGGCCAGTTCGATGGCTTCCTCGTCGGTGGAAAAACTAACCACAACCGCCACCGGGCCAAATATCTCTTCGTCGAATGCGCGCATGCCGGGTTTCACGCCGCTGAGCACGGTCGGTCGATAGAACAGGCCTTCATACTCGCCACCGGTTTCCAGTTGCGCGCCGGCCTGCAGGCTGTCACTGACCACCTGATGCACGTGCTGCAATTGCCGTTTGTTGATCAGCGGCCCCAGAGCAGCCTCACCGCGTGCCGCGTTACCCACCGTCAGCGCCCGCGCCTTGTCCGCCAACTTGCGGGTCAGCTCGGTGACGATGGATTCGTGGACCAGGATCAGCCCGGTGGCCATGCAGATCTGCCCTTGGTGCAGCCAGGCACCAAACGCCGCATTGCTGGCGGCCAGATCAAGGTCGGCGTCTTCAAGAATCACCAGCGGATTCTTGCCGCCCAGCTCCAGCGACACTTTCTTCAGATTGCGACCCGCAGCCTCGGCAACCTTGCGTCCGGCACCAGTCGAGCCGGTAAAGGTGATCATCTGCACGTTGGTGTCGCGGCACAGCGCTTCGCCGGCATCGGCCGAACCCGGCAGCACGTGCAACAGTCCCTTGGGCAGGCCGGCTTCTTCGAACAGCCGGGCGATCAGGAAACCGCCGCTGATCGGCGTCTGTGGATCGGGCTTGAGCACGACGGCATTGCCGGCAGCAAGGGCCGGAGCGACCGAGCGCAGGGAAAGTACCAGAGGAAAATTGAACGGCGATATCACCCCCACCACACCGTGCGCGACACGCCGCGCATAGGACAGACGACCGGCCTGACTCGGCAGTATCAGGCCATGACCATGGGCCTGCGACAGCATCCCCGCAGCCTGACGCAACAACACGATGGTCTCGTTCACTTCGTGCTGGCCCTTTTGCAAGCTGCCGCCGGTCTCGCGGGCGACATACAGGGCCAGTTCATCGAACGCACAGACCGCATGATCGGCGGCCAGAAGAAATATGTCGGCCTTTTCACGTGGTCCCAGAGCCGCCCAGGCAGGTTGAGCCAGCGCAGCCTCACGGCAGGCAACGGCGATGTCCGCGGCATCGGCCATGGCGGTGTTCATCAATAGCTCGCCGGTCGCAGGCTCGATGACGGGCAATGAAGGAGACGAGGAAGGAATCCAGTCGCCATTGAAAACGCATTCGGCTTCAATCGCGCGTTGCAACAGAGGGGTGCCATCAGACGCTGACATATAAAGACTCCGGCTTTTATGGTTGTAATCGCCTGCCCCTTTTGTCGTGGGAAGCATGCGCCGTACTTACGTCAGAGCAAAGCCTGTGCCGGGATTGTAATCCGACCATCATGTCATCACTCAACCGCTTTGGAACGAGGGTTTGCGACGACCTTGCTGAAGTGTCGAGCCCCCTCAGTGAAAACTCTACGCGGACGCGCTTGTTCATTTGATGAAGTTATGTTTATTAATCAAGCCTCGATTTGATCATTTCGACCATCGCCCGGCCGAGGTACACCCATGAACAACCCTCACTGCGAGCTGCCCGATCACAGCGTTCCCACCGAGCATTTCTCGCCTCGCGGCGACAGCAGTCAAACGCACGCAGGCGGCTCGCCAACCGCCGAGGAATTGACCAGTTGCCTGTTCTTCTCGCCTGACGACGGGCGCATCTGGCTCAACGACCAGCGCATGTTGCTGCTGCACACCTCATCGTTCGGCACCCTGCGCCGCGAGATCATCGAGCGGCTGGGCCAGGAGCAGGCACGCGGGATGTTCACCCGTGCCGGGTACCTGTCTGGCGCGCGGGACGCCCGATTGATTCGCGAGCGCTGGCCACAGGCTGACGCCTCCTCGGCGTTTCGGGCCGGTACGCACTTGCATACCCTGGAAGGTATGACCAAGGTCGAGCCGTTGCACTTTAAATTCGACGCCGAGTCAGGGTTCTACGAAGGCGAGTTTCTCTGGCATCACTCGTGCGAAGCCGACGAGCATGTCGCGGCCTATGGTATCGGCCAGGACCCGGTGTGCTGGACCGAAATCGGCTACGCCACCGGTTTTGTCAGCGGCCTGTTCGGGCAGATGGTGGTTTTCCGCGAAGTCGAATGCCGGGGCATGGGGCATGTGAGCTGCCGTGTGGTCGGCAAAACCTCGGAACAATGGGGCGATGTCGAGCGCGACCTGAGCTACCTGAGAGCGGTCAACTCACCTGCTCCAGTGCACAGCGTCCCAACGCCAGCAGCGAGCTATGAGGCAAGCCCACCGACGGCCACCGACCAGCCGCTGGTCGGCGCAAGCGCTGCCTTCAATGCGGCCACCCAGGCCTTGCAACGGGTGGCGATGACCCCGGCAACCGTCTTGATCAGCGGTGAGTCCGGTGTCGGCAAGGAAATGTTCGCCCGCCAGTTGCACCAGCTCAGCCGCAACCGCGAAGGCCCGTTCGTGGCGCTCAACTGCGCAGCCATCCCCGACAACCTCATTGAGGCCGAGCTGTTCGGTGTGGAACGAGGGGCTTATACCGGGGCGACGCACTCCAGACCCGGGCGTTTCGAACGCTCCAACGGTGGCACGCTGTTTCTCGATGAGATCACTTCGCTGAGCCTTGCCGGGCAAAGCAAGCTGCTGCGCGCCTTGCAGGAACGGGAGATCGAGCGTGTTGGGGGCGTGCACGGCATCAAGGTCAACGTTCGAGTGGTGGCGGCGACCAACGTTGATCTGCGCAAGGCGGTGGCCGATGGCGATTTCCGTGAAGACCTGTTCTATCGCCTTAACGTCTACCCGATCACCCTGCCGCCATTGCGCGAGCGCCGCGATGACATCCCGTTGCTGATCAATTTCTTTCTCAAGCGCTTCTGTCAGGAGTACGGCAGGACGCCGGCCGGATTGACCATGCGCGCGCTGAAAACCCTGCTGGGTTATGACTTTGCCGGGAATGTGCGCGAATTGCAGAACCTGATCGAGCGCGGCCTGATTGCCAGTGATGAAGGCCAGGCCATCGATCTGGTGCATATTTTCCGCAACGAATCATTACCGCGGGATGCTTACTCGCTGAATCACCACGGCGCACTGCGTCAGGCATCGGCTGCGGGTGCACAACAGGCACCTGCTAGCTCCCTGCTGGATTCCCTTAATCAGTCGGATCAGGCGTTCTCCATCGACGATCTCGAACAGCGCCTGATCCAGGAGGCGCTGGACAAGAGCGAAGGCAACCTGGCGGCCGCCTCGCGCTTGCTGGGCCTGAGCCGCGCCCAGTTTGCCTACCGCCTGAAAAAGCGTCAGCCCTGAGCAGCCTGACTCAGCGGTAACGCGCAGCCGATCCGGCTGCGCGTTACACCTTACAGTGGCAAGGCGCTGACCACACGCAGGGCCAGCCCTTCGTAGGCGTCCAGGGTGATAGTGAACTCGCCCTGCTCGGTCAGATCGCCTTCAACACGCTCGTTGATGATGTCGACCACCGGACCCGGCGCGATACCGGGCAGTTGCAGCGTTTCGACGATGGTCTCGGCGCTGAAATTGAGCGCAGTGATCTGCGTGCCCTTGCCGGCCGGCAATTCATGGACCATGACCAGCAGCCCTGGATGCTCGACATCCGGAATCAGAATCTGGCGGCTTGCGGCGATGTCATAAGCGCGGCGCACAGCGAGAATTTTCTTGAGCTGCGAGGCAAACGAATCGGGACGCTGGAGCTGAGTGACCAGGCTGCCGTACAGCGTCTTGGGACGCGGCATGTCACCCGCAGAAAACTCGGCTTCCGGGTCCAGATCGACCAGATCGTAAGCACCGCGGTGAACCCAGCGCGTGTCGCCATCCTGCATCAGATGGTCGACCTGGTCGGCCGGTAGCGTCAGGGCACCGACAAGGTCCCAACCCGACAGAGCAAACACGCCCGGCTGCATGGCGTTGTACATCACCAGCAGCAAGTGGATGTGCTGGATCTGCTGAATGTCGGCATCGGTGATGGTGTTCAGGTCACGAATGCCCAGCGCTGCAGTGATGATGCTCGCCGTGGTGCAAGAGACGCCGTTGGTGACGAACTTGAGGTTGTACGGCGCATGTTCGCCGGACAGTTTTTCGTACATCTCCTCACGGATGTGCTCGCGCAGGATGTTGCCCGGGAACGTCTGGCCCTGGTAATGGAAAGTATCGTGGGCGTGCAGCGTCCAGAAGTGCACCAGTTCCAGGGTCAGTTCATCGTGGTTCTGCAAGGCATGGATCAACGAGGCCGGGTCGATGCCATAGGCATGTACCTGACGCAGCATCAGGCGCAGGAACTCTGTGGTGCCGGTCAGCAGCGCGTGCTGATAGGCCGGCCGGGTAATGAAGTCGTAGGAAAGATCCGCGCCACCCTGCCCCATGGAGGCAATGTCATCAATGGTCAGGTTCAGCTCCTGGAAGCTGAAGCCGCCCGCCTTGCGGATCGCACCGGCCAGAAGCTGGTTGCCGGTGATCGACAGTGGATGGCTTTCCGACCAGGCGGTGCCTTCGGCGCGACGTTCGACACCGAGGAAGCCGTTGGCGTCCAGGCGCAGCACCCGGGCGCCCATGACATCGATGGCGTGCAGCGCGTCACCGATGATCATCTGCTGCGCGGCAAAGCTGGGGTCCAGCCAGTTCAGGGAGGGCTGGCCGTCCTTGAAATAATGCAGGTAAGCCCAACGGCGGGCCTTGCCATCAACGCCCTGTACCACGTCAGTGGCGCTCCAGTCGGTTTCCTTGACCCCGGGCTCGAAGAAAATTACCCGCTGCAACTGGCCGACTATGTAGTGCTTGTCGCGCAGTTGATCCACCACATCGGGCATCAGGTTGACAGCATCGCGGCCCGCAGGCACTTCAGGCAACAGTTGCCAGTCTTCCTCACGGATCTCGACCATGTGGAACAGACCGGGGTAATCCTCATACGCCATCTCGGCCAGGCGGAAGTCTGCGCCCTTGCCGGTGTGCGATGGGATGATGTCGTCGATGATCACCGCGTTGTGCGCTGCGGCAATGCGCGTCAGGCTCAACAACTGCGCCTCGGTGCCCAGGTCCGGGTCGATGCCGAAACTGATGCGGTCGAAGTTGCCATCGATACTCGGCGTGCGCTCGCGACCCTGCAGTCCGCCGGACAGCTTCAGCGGCCCGTTGTGAATACCCTGAATGCCGATTTCCGACAATGCATGCCACAGTGTTTCATCACCCAGCGCTTCGAGCACCGAGCCGCCTTCGCGGGTGACGATGGAGGCCGGGTAGGCGGTAAACCAGACCGAGGCGATAGCGGAGGCGTCTCTGGGACGGGCAAGGGCGAAAGGACGCTGCCAGAGCCTGCCCTGCCCCGAATAGGTCTTGGCGCGCTGTCTTGCGGCGTTCAGCATCGATTGCTCGACCAGCCATTCCACGTACTGCTTGTCCGGTATCGTCATAGCGTTCAGTCTTCCTCTCGAATCGGCGACCTGAGACGCCCCGCGTGCGGAGCGTCCTGAATGTATTGCTTACGGATATGAGCCTTGCCGGCCCGATTCGTTGCATTCGTATCGCGTTCAAACGTTCGTTGAGGGCACTGTGACAGTGTTTTGTGACACCTCGGTCAATCAGGCCGAGTGTTCGAGGCCGGTGGTTTTTTCAGTGCCTGAACCACGGCATTGGCGGCGTTGGACAGCAATGAAGCAGGCCGCGCCACGACGCTGATCTGGCGCATCACGGTCAGCGGCAGCGGGATCGACTCCAGCTCGCGAAGCCGTTCGTTCAGCAGCGCGCTTGGCACAATCGAGATGCAATGGCGCTTGCCGACCAGGTCCAGCAGCGTTTCCAGGCAACTGAGTTCGCCACGTTGATTGAGCCGTACCTGTGCCGATGCCAGTTGCTGGTGCAGGCGGTCCACACCCGGATGCCGCCAGGCCACATAGCGCGACACCTGCGCAAGCTCGGCGAAACACTGCGCCGCGCCCTGCTTGCTGCGCGCCGCCACCAGTACGTAATGGTCCGACCAGCAATGGTGTTCGAGGTAATGCTCGTCCAGCACAGGGCCCGGCAGGATGAGAATATCGGCCACGCCCTTTATCAATGCGTCCAGCGACGGATGCTGTTCGCTGCGGTGCAGCACGTTCAGGTGGATATCGGGGTAATGATGGGCGAGAAAGTCCAGCGAGGCGCTCAGGCCGGTCTCGCGGATGTGCGAGTGGTAATGAATGGTGACGCTGCCACTGACCCCATTTTTTTTAGTTGTTCGAGCGTGGCCATGATATTTCCCAGGGTCTGGCTGATGACCTTGCCTTCAGGGGTGAGCGTGCAGCCTGTGCGGCTGCGAATGAACAGGCGTTTTTCGAAAAAATCTTCGACCTCCTTAATGGCATAGCTGATGTTCGACTGGCTGCAGCCCAGAATGGCGGCGGCCTCGGAGAACGAACCGTGCTGTGCAACGGTTTGAACGACTTTGAAGAAGTGGGTTTTCATGTGTCCTGCACTCTGGTTTTGCAAAGGTGGGTGCGGTCCTGCCGCTGAGCCAAAGGCTCGGGAATACAGGAAACCCCCGCCGAAACACCGAGCTGGCCGGTTTATCGGCTGTTCGAATGAATGTCTCAAGCGGGGGTAAGGCGGACGCTGGCTATCGCGTTGAAGCGCTGGCTATGCACATTTCGCGCACATAGCCTCTTCAGGGGTATCCGCAGCGCGACTGGATGACTCAGTCGTTCTCGGTCCAGTCGAAATCCATCTGCAGCGCGGTGCGTTCGGCCAGTTCACGGCTGTGCAGGCGCTCGACCAGGTGCAGGCTCATGTCGATGCCGGCAGAAATGCCTGCCGACGTCACGAACGAGCCCTCATCGACCCAGCGCAGCGTGCTGAGCACGTCCACCGACGGGAACATTTCCTTGAGGTCGTCGATGTCTTCCCAGTGAGTAGTCACTTGCTTGCCGGCCAGCTTGCCTGTTCTGGCCAGCAGGAAGGCGCCGGTGCACACGGCAGCGACAACGCGACCGGGCTCCGACTGATCGCTGATCCAGTGGATCACGTCGGATTTTTCCAGCTCGGCGGTCACCACGCCACCCGGGACGATCAGGCAGTCGACGGGCGGATGGTCGTTGATCGAGAAATCCGGATCGACCTTGAGCCCGGCGCGGGCACGCACCGGCGCCGTGCTGCGGCCGATGGTGAACACGTTGAACAACTGCCGGTCATCACGGCTATTGCGGGCGTGCATGCGGGTTGCGGTGGTGAACACTTCATAGGGGCCAGCGAAGTCGAGAACCTCGACGTCGTCATAAACGTAGATACCGATATTGAGTGGCACGAGTTGGCTCCAGGGCCTGCATGGCAGACCACTTGCATCATAGTGAGGGTTAAGCGGGTTTCAGCGGTGACACAGAGCAGATTACTCAGTAGCATCACGCCAAACTACTGGCTGAAATGCCAATATCCGGTAACATCGCGCCATGAAAAATCATCTCGTTGTCGCACTCATCTACAACCAGCTGTGCACCTTCGAATTTGGCTGCACGGTTGAAGTCTTTGCGCTGAAAAGACCCGAGCTGGGCGTCAGTTGGTACGAGTTCGCGACCTTCCCGGTCGACGACGGCCCGATCACCGCTGCCGGGGGCATCACCATCGTGCCGACACCCGGCGAGGTGCTGCTGGAAAACGCCGACACGATCATCGTGCCGGGCTGGCGCGGGGTGGAATCCGAGGTCCCGCAACGGCTCATCGAACAGCTCAAGGCGGCTCATGCACGCGGCGCGCGAATCTGCTCGATCTGTACCGGGGCTTTCGTACTGGCGGCGGCCGGTCTGCTCGACGGGCACAAGGTAACGACCCACTGGCGCTACACCGACCTGCTGGCCACCATGTACCCGGGCCTGACCATTCAGCCCAACGAACTGTATGTGGATCAGGGCAGCATCGTGACCGCAGCAGGCTCGGCCGCCGGGCTGGACATGATGCTGCACCTGGTGCGCAACGATCACGGCTCGCGCGTCGCCAACATGGTTGCGCAGCGCATGGTCATCCCGCCGCATCGCGAAGGTGGACAATCGCAATACGCATCCCGGCAACTGGTATCGGCCAGCGACGGGCCGATTTCCAACCTCATGGACTGGATTCGCAGCGACTTGCAGCGCCCACATACCATCAAGGAGATGGCCTCACGCGCGGCGCTCAGTACCCGCACCTTGCACCGCAGCTTCATGGAAAGCACCGGGCTGACGCCTTACGACTGGCTGCTCGGTGAGCGTATTGCCTACGCCAAGGAACTGCTGGAATCGTCGAAATTACGCCTGAACGAAGTGGTGGACCGCGCCGGCTTCGGCTCCGAAGAGTCGTTTCGCCGGCACTTCCGCAATCTGGTGGGCATCAGCCCGAGCAGTTACCGCAAGCAATTTGCCCGGGCCTGACCACGGGCTCCGGGTAAAGCGCATCGACGATTGCGTCGGCAAATTCGCCCCACGCGCCGGCAACCGCCGTGTTGGTCAGAACCACCATGCTCAGCGCAGCACGCGGATCGACCCAGTAATGGCTGCCATACAGCCCGCACCATGACCAGGTTCCAGCGCCCTGCCGCTGCCCGGCGAGCGCTGGATCGGTGAGGATCATCGGCCCCAGCCCGAACCTCCAGCCGGGCCCGCGGCTGGCGATGCTCATCTGGCCAATCGCATTGCCCAGCAAACGCGCGGTACTGGCTTCACTCAATAGAGGCGCTCCGCCAAGACGCAGGCATTCAAGCAGCCGAAGATAGTCATCCGCCGTGCCCAGCATTCCAGCCCCGCCTGACTGATACGCATCGGTGTCAAAGGCGCGGGCTGCGGACAGCTGCGCCTTGCCGCTGGCGAGCAGCACCCCATCGTCATCGTCGATACGCTGCGGGCCGCTGACCCCGTCCTTGTAGGCGCTGGCCAGCGGCCGTTCCGGCAGATGCCTGAATGAGGTCGCATGCATGCGCAGAGGCGCGGTGACCCATTTATCGATGGCTGCTGACAACGCCAGACCCGTAGCCTGTTCGACCACTGCACCCAGCACATCAGTGGCCAGCGAATATCCCCAGGCACTGCCGGGCTCGAACAGCAAGGGCACACGCGCCAAACGCGTCAGGTTTTCCTGCAGGTCGAACGCTACCCGGTCCAGCCCGTCCGACACCCCGGCCCGCTGATAGGCACTATCGGGCGCCTGCTCAAAGCCATAGCTCAGACCCGACGTATGTGACAGCAGGTGCTGCAACGTGATGAGTGGCTCGCGGCCATTGGCCAGACGCGGTCGAAAGGCTGGCAGCCAGTGCGTTACAGAAGCGTGCAGATCCAGCACACCCCGTTCGCAGAGCCGCAACACCGCGACCGAGGTCAACAGCTTGGTCAATGAGGCCAGGCGAAAACGCGTGCTGCGAGTGACCGGAAGCTGCTGCTCGCGATCGGCCCAGCCGCGCGCACTGGCATATGCCACGCGGCCCTGGCGAGCCAGCAACAGCACGCCGCCGACGATCCGGCCCTGCTCGACGAAACCGCGCCAGACCTGATCAAGACGCTGTATGCCCGCCTCGTTCAGCGCAGCCATGGTTCACTCGCCCCTCACTGCACGGCTGAAAATCTGCCCGTAGACCTGCGCCGAATGGCGAATAGGGTTGGTGTGCGAGCAGCCATCGGCGAAGGCCATCTGCCCTACCCGCTCGGCTTCGCGATCATCGATGCCGATCTCGCTCAGCGTATGTGGAATACCAATCTGCTCGCGCAGCGTCAGCAACCAGTCCATCACCCCGGAGAAACCGGGCGAAGGCAACCGCAGGTAAACCGCAAGATCGTCCATTTGCGTCTGCAGCACCGAGCGATTGGCCTCCAGCACGTAGGGCAGCAGGATCGCGTTCAGCAAGCCGTGATGCTGATCGTAGAGCGCCCCCAGGCTCTGCGCGATTGCGTGTACGCCGCCCAGACCACGCTGAAACGCGGCCGCGCCAAGGCTGGAGGCCACCAGCATCTGCTGTCGCGCCTCAAGGTCCTGCCCGTCGGCGACGACACGCGGTAAAAACGCCTTGATCATCTGCATGCCCTTGACCGAAACCGCTTCGGCCAACGGGTGCCAGGCCGGCGAACACCAGGACTCCATGCAGTGGGTCAAGGCATCGGCCCCGGTGGCGGCGGTCAAGTGCCTGGGCAGGTCCAGTGTCAGCGTGGCATCCAGAATCGCGATGCGCGGCATCATGCGAATGTGCAGGATGGTGCGTTTGACCTGCGCCTGTTCATCGGTAATCACCGACGCACGCCCGACTTCAGAGCCGGTCCCGGCCGTCGTCGGCAGCGCAATCACCGGCGCAATGCCATCCGGATCGGCGCGCAGATGGTTGTCGTTGATGTCTTCGAAATCCCATAACGGGCGGGTCTGGCCCGACATCAGTGCGACTGCCTTGGCAGCGTCCAGCGCCGAGCCGCCGCCAAACGCAATCACACCGTCGTAGCCTCCGGTTCTGTAAGCGTGCAGCCCCTCGGCGACGTTGGTGCCGATCGGGTTGCCCTTGACCCGGTCAAACAGGCCGCAGTGGCCCAATTGGCTGCGGCAGTCCTCTACGGCGCTGGCGATCATGTCGGTGCTGCCGAGAAAGCTGTCGGTGATCAGCAGCGGACGTTGTATGCCGGTCACCCTGCAGGCGTCGGCCAGTTCGTTGACGCGTCCTGCGCCTGCGCGGATGGAAGTCGGGTAGTGCCAGTCGTTGCGATGCATGCAGGTATTCCTTTACAGATGTTTCAGTGAATGAAGCCAGCCGGCAGCAAACCGATCAGCAGGCGCAGACCAAAGGCGATCATGAACAGGCCGGTGACGATGTCGATGGCCTTTTTCATGCGCTGATAACGCGCCTGTACCGCAGGTATCGAAAACAGCGTGGCGAGCAGCACGAACCAGGAAATCGCCAGTACCGCGATGATCGACACACCTGCAGTGCGCACCCACATCGGCATGCCTGGCGTGGTCACGGTGGTGAACACGCTGGTGTAGAACGCCAGCGCCTTGGGATTGGTCAGGTTGGTCAGCAGGCCGAACCGATAGGCGCGGCTCAGACTGCCAATGCCCAGCGCAGCGATGTCCCTGGGTTTGGGCTGGCTGCCGGCACTGCGCAGGCTTTTGCTGCCGAGCCAGGTCAGGTAGGCACCGCCGAGCAATTGCAGGGTCGGTTGCAGCCATGGCAACTGTTGAAACACCAGCCCCAACCCGGTGGCTGCCAGCAAGGCCCAGAGAATGCTGCCCGAGGCAACCCCCAGCCCGGCACAGATACCCTGCTGCCGCGACTGGCTGAACGAGAGTTGGGTGATCACCAGAAAATTCGGACCGGGGCTGATGATCAGCACGATGAACGCACCAGCGAGAGCGGTCAGCAAAGTGATTTCGCACATAGAAATAATTCCTTTTTAATTAATAGCTTGAGTGGCTTTGCTCAACTGAAATGTGATGCCACTTGAAGTTGTGTTTGTCAGCGTATCCAGGCAGGACTCGACCGCCCGGCGCGCCTCGATCAGCGCGCGACAGGTCGGATCAGGTGTCGGTACGTAGTGGTTGTAGAACGTGCAGCCTTCCACGGCGGGCCCGAGAACCCAGAGCCGCTGTTGCACCTCACCGTCGCCACCGATTGCGCGACCCACGGCGTCGGTATCGATGCCATCGGCAGGCCAGGCATGGGCGGCGCGAATCAGCCCGCGCTCGCGCAGGTCGTTGATCAACCCCTGACGACTGCCCGACACGCCGCTGTGGGCAACGCGGGCAGACAGGCAGTTATGCGGCTCCTGCACGTCACTCATCGGCGGCAGAACCGTCACGACCCCGGCTTCGATCAGCGCAAGCAGGTCCTCATGGCGTTCCTTCTGTGGCCCGCCGACCAGACGGTTGCTCAGTCCCGCCCAGGTGCCATAGAACTCCAGCGTCGAGGATTCAGTCAGGCCGTTGCGATCGGCGACCAGACGCAACAGGTCGCGATAATCGCGCCAGACCTCCAGCGCCTGACAGATCGGGCTGTGCACGGTGCCCAGCCGACTCAGGGCCAGGTCACGTTTGATCCAGTCGACGAACCACTGCCCATACGAGCTTTCGGCGCCAGACCAGGGCTGAGTGCTCAGCCAGTGCTCAGGCTCGAATGCACCCCATTGTTCTGCCAGACGGGCAAACACTGCCGGTCTGGTGCTTGACTCGCGCAGCAGGCGCTGAACAGAGTCCAACCGCCCAGGCGCCTCCATGCGGACCCTGGCCTGATAGAACACGGCACGCATCTCATCCTTGATCAGGGGCAGCACATCGGCGCGAAAGTCGAGCCGCCCGCCTTCCCTCTGCTCGCGCAAACGCGCTATGGCGTCGGCCGTAAAAAACAGCCTTGGCAACGGTGCGTGACAGCAGGCATGCCATTGCGGCCTGGCATGAAACGGCAATCCGCTACGCGAATACATCAACACCCTGGGCTCGCGTCCGGACGGCAGGTAACGCCAGCCGGCGAAGCCGCCATCGCGCACGTAGCGCCCGCCGCGCCCCTCAGTCAGATGCGCAAGTGTGTCCATGGCCGTCAGTCCCACGCCTTCGATGACCACGCAATCGCCGACGTCCTGCTGCGCGGGGTTTTCAGGTGCGTGTCCGCTGGAGAGGAATACGCCATCGACGTCCATTGCCAGACTGCCGGTACGCAGCCGGAAACCCGGCGTTTGCGACCTTGGCTGGCAGCTCAGCACCTGCTCGGCGTGGTGGCTAACCTGCACATGCGCCGGGCAGCGTTGCAGCAGGAAACGGTAACTGTCCTGCAAATAGCGCCCGAGCAATGCACGCGGCACGAAGTCGCCAAATGCCACCGCTCTGCCCTGCCCATCCGGGCTGACATGGCCGCGCTCGTCCACGCGTACATCCTCCCGGCTGCACCATTGCAAAAAGGTCGGGCCTGGCGGTTCACACGCCGGGAATGCCGAGGAGAACGCCGACAACTGACCGGCCATGGTGTTGAGCATCAGGTAATCAGGCTGCTGCGCATGGTGCAGCCCGCTGCCCGGCGGCTGCGGATCGAACACCTCGATATGCAGCGGTTGCCGCACGTCTTGGCGACCCATGCCGATCAACTGCTCCAGAATGCTCAACCCGCGTGAGCCCATGCCGATAATGGCAACGGTATGCGTGTGCATGGCCATCACCAGCGCGCCGATTCAAAGAAGAACTGCGGCACCGGCAAAGCGCTGCCCTCGGCCACCGCCTGGCGATACACCCGCTGCCCCACGGCGAGGTCCAGCACGCCTAGCCCGAACGGCGAAAAGATCGAAGCCTTGTCCGGGCTCAGCTCCACTTGCCCGGTCATCAGCTGTGCCAGCGTCCCGGTAATGAACGAGCGATGCTGATACTGCTGCACGGCGAGGTCAGGCGAGGTCTGAGCCTTGAGGCAGTGTTCGACGTCATCGAGGATGTTGTTCGCCTGGGCAATGACCTCCGGCCCCAGATCGCGCAACGAGATGTTCAGCACCAGCTGCCCCGCCTGAAACACCGACTCCAGCACATAAGGGCTTGGCGCAGTAGTGGCGAACACCACCACATCGGCTTGCAGGCACGTCGCCAGGTCGCTCGGCTCGCTGTGCAGTCCATGGCGACTGGCATGCCCGACCAGCGCCAGCGCCGAATCCTGGTGCTGATCGAAGACGCTGACCGCGTCCATCGTCCAGCCATCGCTGACGAACATGTCGAGGATGGTGCGGGCAATGAAACCGGCACCGATGAACGACATTCGCCCGACATGACGCTGCTGGCGGTTCATCCAGCGCGCAGCGAGCACCGCCGAGGCTGCCGTGCGCATGGCACTGATGCGCGAGGCTTCCAGGCAGGCAAAGGCATAGCCGGTCAGCGGATCGTTGAGGATCAGCACTGCCGAGGCGCGCTGCAGGCCCGTGTCGATATTGCCCGGAAAGCTGGAAATCCATTTGATGCCACTGACCGGCTGCTTGCCCGACAGGCTGGCGGGCAAGGCGATGATGCGATTGGCCGGCGCCTGCGCAAAGCGCAGAAAGTAACTGTCGGGATTGATCGTGTGGCCAGCCTCATGGGCCAGATACGCCGCCTGCACATCATCGATACAGGCCAGCGGATCTGCCGCCAGCAGGCGCGCAACCACCTCGCCATCGACCACATGGAACGCCGCCCGCTTCAGCCGCTCGGCGGCCAGCCAGAAGGTTGAACTCTGCTCCTGCGCAAGCGCGCTTGCACCCGAAGGCGCTGCGACTGAACCGCCGTTTTCGCGAGCAAGCTCGGTCTCACAAGGCGTTGCGTGCGCGCGCACGACATTTACACACCTATTCTGTGGGAGCGAGCTTGCTCGCGAAGGCGTTTTCACGCGTCCCGGAGATGTTGCAGCCTCTGATGAGGAAAGATCCGCCAAGGTCATGCTCAGCACTTCATGGCCAAAACGCTGCTCGACCCACTGATCATCGTAAAGAGTATCCAGGTAGCGCTCGCCCCAGTCCGGCGACAACGCCACGACCACTGAACCGGGCTCGATGCGCTCGCGCCAGGCATGCACCGCAGCGATCACCGTTGCGGTGGACCCGCCGACCAGCAGGCCCTTGCTGCGCGCCAGGATTCTGCACATGGCGACGGTACGGGATTCCGGGACCATTTCCAGCGCGTAAATACCATCAGCCTTGAAGATCGGCGGGCGCTGGCTGGTGCCCAGTCCGGGAATGAAGCGCCGGCTGGCCGGGGTGTCGAAGGTCACCGAGCCGACGCTGTCCACAGCAATGATTCGGGTGGTCGGATGATGGCGCTGAAAATGCTGAATGCAGCCCATCAAGGTGCCAGTCGTCCCGGCACCGACGAACACATAATCCACATGGCCGAAATGCTGGCTGATCGAACGCGCCGTGGTTCGCGCATGGGCACGCGGGTTGGCCGCATTTTCGTATTGATTGAGCCAGACGTAGCGCGGGTCGCTGGCCACTTTTTGGCGAATCAACTCGATGCGCGTCCCGAGGAACCCGCCGTTGGCGTCCGGGATTTCGACCTGGATGACCTCGGCGCCGTAGCTGCGCATCATGCGGATGTTATGGCTGGAGCTGTTGGGGTCGACCACGCAGGTAAACGGGATGCCCCGTTCAGCGCAGATCATCGCCAGCGCCACCCCGAGATTGCCCGACGAGGACTCGATCAGAATCGTCTCCGGGCCCAGCAGGCCCCGCGCCTGAAGGTCATTGATCAACCCCACGGCGGTCTTGAGCTTGATCGAGCCTGCCGGGTTGAGTGATTCCATTTTCAGGAAAAAATCGGCGCCCAGGCCCGTCACCTTGAGGAAGGTCTGATCGTGAACGATTTCGCAAAGAGAGTTGTACATGGGCTTCACTTCCACTGTGCCAGCAAGGGTTCGGCGGCCGGTGCTACGGCCTGCTGAAGGGCGGTGGCGATACGCTCGGCGCGCAGTGCCATCAGTGAAAATGACTGACTGTCACTGATTCCGTGGCTGCGTTCGGAAAGACCATTGACCCAGATATTCACGTCACACTCGCCTTGGGTGGCGACCTGATAATCCCGATCGATGAGCAGCCCCCCGTCGACATCGGCCTGCAGCCATGGCTGCAAACCACTCAACAACGGCGGTATCAGGTACTGCTGATACCCGGTGCCGAGTACCACGGCATCGACCTCCAGCACCTGAGTGCGCTGGCTGAAGGTGTCGGTCAGCTCGACCCGGTAGCCCTCGGCGACAGGTTCGATGGCGCTGATCACGCTGTAGGCGTAGGTCTGCAGACGTTTGCGACCAGCGATGGAGTCTTCGTAGATCAACGAAAACAGCTTCTGGCTTTCGTCCGGGTCGATCCCTGCGTAATTGGTCGAGCGGCTCCAGTCGAGAAAACGCTGCCGCGCGGCCGGGTCCAGGCTATGGAAATAATCGACGTGATCCGGGGCGAATACCCGGTTGGGGAACTGGCCAAGCTGGGTGAGTTTGAAACCGGCCGAGCGATGCACTGAATGCACTTCGATGCCGGCGTCGCGGCTGACCAGCTCCAGCACCGACTCACTGGCGCTCTGCCCCGAACCGAGCACCAGCCAACGCTTGGGCAACTGATCGCCGAAGGCTTGCAGGCGGCTCAGAAACTGCGACGTGTGAAACAGCGTCGGGCCGATCAGCGCCTCGAACGCGGGCGGAATACGCGGCGCACTGCCGCTGGACAGCACGACATTGCGCGTCGTGAAGCTGGTATCCGGCGTGCACACGCGTAGCTCATGCAGGCGCCCATGACGCAGCACCGGGTCAATTCCGGTGACCGGCGTGTTGAAGCAGGTCTGACTGTCTACCTGCGCAGCGACCCAGGCCAGATAATCCGACCATTCATGACGACTGGCCGGGCGGCCCAGTAGGCCGAAATCGAACATTCGCCCGTGTGCCTTGAGGTACATAGCGAACGAGAAGCGGCTGCGCGGATTGCGCGGGGTCACCAGATCGCGAAAGACGTGATGGTTGATGTCCGTTCCGGCCAGCAGCAGTTCGCGATGCCATTGGCTGTCCTGCGCAGCTTCCAGATAGCGAACGGACAGCGTGCCCAGCGGGTCATTGGCCTCTCGCGCATCGGCAAACGCGCAGGCCAGCGCGATACCGGCCGGACCGAAGCCGATACAGACGGCGTCCGAATGCAAGGTGTGTGGTGTCGAGTTACCCATGAAGTTCCTGTCCTTAGAGTTGGTATAAAGCGGTGTTTTGGGGCTATGGGGTGATGCGGCTCAGCCCGGTGGGGCCTGGCGTCCAGAGGCAGGTCGTCGCGCTGCGCAGCTCGCCCTGATCGAAGCTGACCGTGCCCAGCGGTGTGTTGAAGGTGCTGTGCCGAAACGCATCCGGCAGTTGCCCGGCGCGAAGACCGCTGCGGGCCACCTCGGCCAGCACGTAAAGCATCAGCAGGCTTTCGCGAAAGTAAGTCTGTGGCTCGGCAGCGAACAGTGACCGGTGCAGTGCCTGGGCCTGACAGCGATGTCCGGCGCTGTCCGGGGCTCCGAAGCCGATCACGAAGGTGTTGCCGTCGTGCCCTGCGGTGCCCAGATACGGCGAGGCAGCGTCGTCGGTCAGCACCAGCGGTCGGGCACTGCCCGCTTGCCGCCGCGCTTGCCAATGCTCGCGACTGGGTTTGAGGCGTCCGGCAAACACCTCGACATCGGCCTGCTCGAGCTCGTCGACACGTTGCAACCCGGCACTAGCCAGCGCCGCGCCGATGGCAACGCGCAAGGCCCGCCCGTGAGCACTGTCGTCGGCCTGAACATGCACGCGGGGCCACTGACGAGCCGCCAGCCAGCTGACCAGATCCGCCGCCAGTTGCCGGTCCGCGGGGCAGAAACGAAAGACGTTGTGATGCTCCAGGGTCAGGCAATCGATCGTCGCCGCGGGGGTCAGCAGGGCAATACCGGCGTGCCGATACAGCGGCGCGGCAGCGACGGCTGCATCCGAAGAGAAATGACCGATGACCAGATCGGCCTTCCAGTCGACCATTTGCCGGGCCACATCGGCCCCGCGAACGGCATTGGCCGCGTCGTCGAGAAAGTGCCACTGCACTCGCTCAAGCCCCGGCATGCAATTGCGCGCCACCGCCAGCGCCCTCAAAAAGGTCCGTGCATGCGGCGTGTCGTCGGGGTCGAACAGAGCGCTGACCCCGACCCGCAAGCCCGGTATGCGCGAGTCGACCGAGGACGTCATGACTGCACACTCGCCAGCGCGAGGTCTTGTGCTGAAAAGCCCGGCATCGACCTGCCTGGTGACAATGCCGACCAGCCGGGGCAAGCGCGATCCGTTCCGGCCAGATGCCTGCGCAGCTGTTCGACAGCAATGTGCGCCACGCCGGGCGCGAACTTGAAGCCCAGCCCGGACATGCCTGCGGCCAGATACACCGGGCTGCGCTCGGCACAGAACCCCAGCATCGGCCGACCGTCGGCGCTGTAACTGTCGAAACCGGGCAACACATCGAGCACGTGCGGCTTGCCGACCGAGGCGCACAACTGGGCGACGCGCTTGCATGCGTCCTCGGCATGCCGTGCGTCAGGCTGCGCAAGGTGCTCGGGCCACAGGCCGCTGTCACGCGCGCCACAGCCGGTCTGCACGATATGCCGAGTCAGCGGTATGCCGTAGCTCTGGTTCACCGCATCAATCACCGGCATTGACCAGTCGCCTTCGGTCAGCACCCGGGCCAGAGGAATCGAGCGTGCTTCCAGCCCCGAGTGCGGCACCAGGTGCTGGCTCCACGCACCGGCCGCGACCACCACGGCCCGGCAACGCAGCGTGGCGCTGCCCAGGTCGATGTGCACAAGGTCGGGTGCCCGGCAGTCAATGGACTTGATCTCGCGATGCTCGAGCAGCAAGCCCTGCTGGCGTACCGACTGACACAGCACAGCAACGGCCTGGCGCACATTGCCGACGCAGGCGCGCGGCTCGAACAGGTTGGCCCGTTCCAGCGTCGGGCAATGCGGGTAGCGCCGGCCATCGAGCTCTTGACCTGACAGCAGGCGCATCGGGTAGCGTTCGCTGCCGTACTGGTCGATGGCGCGGTGCAGGTTATCCAACTGGTCCGTGGCGGCCCGGTAAATCACCCCGGTACGCCGCAACGCACTGGCGTAAGTGCTCGCAAAAATGCCGTCGTCCATCAGGCTGATGGAATAGGCCGCCAGCTCCATCAGCAGCGGATCGCTGTCATACAGGCGAACCAGGCCACCGGAATAGCCGCTTGCGCCCAGGCTGCCGGCTGCGCCCTTGTCGATCAGCGCGACCGACATACCGGCGCTGCACAGCTTCGCCGCGATACTGGCGCCGGTGATCCCGGCGCCAATGACCGCTATCTCATAATCGATGAGCATTGTCGTGAATCCGTTCAGATGGAGTATTCAGCGGCCGGGCCGTTCATGAGCGTGGCGTGGACGCGGGCTTCGGGCAGTCCGAACGCGCTGATGATCTGCGCTGAAATGTCCGGAATCAGCGCCTTGCCAAGCACTGCGATGAAAGCCGCCAGATGGCTGACCGGGCGACCTTCGGCCAGACGCGCGCGAGTGATGGCGATCACGTCGAGCAGCACCTGAGCCATGCGTTTCATCGAAAACTGCGCAGGCTCCGAGGCTTTGCTCCACTGCACGCGCAACGCTTCCAGGAGTCCGGCGTCTGCCCCGCAGAGGCCGCTCCACCAGTGGTCGTCGCGGTTGCTGCCGGCCTCCAGCAAGGCCGGGAAAAACTCGCTGAACACCTCTGTCCGCCATGCCAGGAACTGCGCCAGGCGGAAATCACCCTCGCTTTCCTCCGGCGCGATACTCGCCAGATACAGGCGCGCACTGTCGGCGCAGGCTTCACGGGCCAGGTCGCCTACCCAGATCGCATGGTTGCGGCTGGTCGACAGGTTCAGGCCGTCCAGCTTGAGAAACTGATTGGGCATGAAGCGCTGGCGGACCTTGATGTCGCGCAGCACCGTCAGTTGCGCCGGATAGACGATGGCGTGGCTGAACACACAGTCAAAGCCGAGAAAATGCACCAGCGTGCCCTGCCCCGACTGCCAGTACTGACGAAACAGCTCCGGACGCCCGACGCGGTCGGCATACTCCCGAAATGCCGCCATGTAGCCCGCCAGCCCCATGAACCAGGTGTGCACCCGGCACGAGCCGTCGGCCTGCAGGTCGAGCCCGCCGTCGCCCGGGCGTGTGACGCCCCAGTCATGCAGGTGCTCCAGGCTGTCGCGCAACCAGCTGTCGAGCGGCTTGCGCCATGACTGGCCCAGCAGGCGGTCACGCAACTGCGGCTTGAACCCGGCCAGTTTCAGAAACGCGCGATGGACGTTTTTCCATTGCGAGGGCTGACTGCAGAGCTTGCAGCGCAAGTCCGTCATCAGCTCGGCGTCAGGCGCCTGGGCGCAGTTCTCGCACTGACTGGCGTCGGACTCGGCACCGCAGTAATTGCAGTTGCCCCGGGCAAAGGCCTCGTAGCCCCAGACATCGCAATCAGGGCAATACGGCTCGCTGGAATCCCGACATTCGATCGCGCCAGCATCACGCAGCGCACCGAACACCTCGCCAACCGCCTCGGCGAACCACGGATTGTCGTGCGGGCGCATCCAGTTATCGGGCTGTATGTTGATGGCCGCCAGAGAAGCTTCGATACGGTCGGAATTGCGCCCGGCCAGCTCCACCGGGTCGACGCCCTGCTCCAGCCCTTTGCGCAGCATGTAGGACTGGTAGTCGTCGGAGTAGGACACCAGCACACACTCGTGGCCACGCTGACGCTGCACGCGGGTGAAGACATCAGCGGCCAGAAAGGGCCCGGCGATATGGCCTATGTGCAAGTCGCCGTTGGGGGTCGGTGGCGTGATGGTGACAATGAACTTACTCATCGAGGCACCCCGTGGTCTCGCTGTGCTGCGCCACGAACGCGTTCACGTAGTTCATGTCCCACCAGACCACATAGAAGTGGAAATCCTCGGCGGAATCGTTGATGACGTAATGGTTGGTGTGTTTCGGAATGGCAGCAATATCGCCGACGGTGAAATCCATCTGCCGGTCACCGACAACCAGACGCGCACTGCCCTTGATGGCAATGAAGATTTCCTGATCGATCTGGGTGTGTGCTTCGCTGCAGGTGCCCGGACGGACCACGCACCAGCCGCCAGCGAACGGCATCGGGTAGCCTTCCCACGGCAGCAAGCGGCTGCCATCCAGACCGTACTCGTGTACCAACGAGTCGAATCGGGTTTTACGGTGTATATCGAACTTTTCCATGCTCAGTCCCGTACGTTTCAAGTGCGGCAAAGCATGGAATTGTTGCCAATTGTTGGCTATCCGATTGCCGGATAGCTCAGGGTCGAACTATCCAGTTTTTGGATGGCTATCCGCAGGCAGGCCCGCCGTCCTATTTTTTTTGACAATGACGGCTATCGATAACGCTGATAACTGAATCGGGGACGGCGGTGTTAACGTTGCCGGCGATGAACGAACATTTCTCCCGGCCCCGCGAATCCGCATCGCGATGCCGGTGAATCTCTGCTCTGCTTCATCACTCCTTTGGTTAGATCTTTTAAGCCACCCCGTTTACGCGAGGTGGCTTTTTTTTGCTCAAAGATCAAACCGGTCCACAACGTTGCGCCGCTCGTTGTCACTGCGCATGTCGTAACTGGCGGTGGTCGAGATGTGCGTGTGGTGCGCGAGTTTCTGGGCAATCGACAGATCGAACTCTTCGATCACCCGAGTGATGAACGAACGTCGAAAATCGTGGGGCATGATGTTCACGCCCACCTGGCGCCCGCGCTGCTTGGCGATGAAGTAAATCGCATGCTTGGTGATTCTGTCGCGGGTGATATGGCTGCCACGGCGGATCCGGTTGAACAGGAACGGGTCGTCGCCCTGCCCCGGCTGGAGGCATGAGCGGCGCAACGCCAGCCAGTCGGTCAGCGCCTTGAAGGCCCATTCGGGAGCGTACTTGATCAGTTGCTTGTTGCCTTTGCCCAGCACCCGCAGGCTGCGCTCGGCGAAGTCGACCTGGGAAAGGTCGAGGTTGACCGACTCGGACTTGCGCATCCCCGAGCCATACAGAATGGCAATGATCGCGGCATCGCGACGCCCTTGCGGCCTGGGGTCGGCAGCACAGGCTTCCATCAACTCACGAATCAGCGTGCGACGGATGTTGCGGCCTTTGACCAATCGCGTGCCGCTGACCGGTTTGATCGAGCGGATTTTCAGCAGTTGATCGTGGCTGATCAGGTCGTGTCGCCAGGCTTCGTTCATCACGCCGCGAATGGCGTTCACATACAGCGAGGTGGTATTGGGCGCGTAGTCATCCTGACGCAGCGTTGCGACCAGCGCGGTAACGTGGCCAGGTTGCAGGGTGTGCCAGGGAATATCATGAATATCGACGTCAGCCATGCCCAGCCGGTCTGCTGCATCCTGCAGAACGTAGGTCATGGTCAGGCGGCTTGAAGGTGCCAGGCGATCGAGGTAGAGGCGCAGCGGCTTGTTGACGTCGGGCAGCGAAGGCTGGCTGACGATGCGTGTGTCCTTATCGGTGTGAGGGTCGTGCGGCATAGAAAGCGACGCCTTTTCTGGTGCAAGCGCGTGCCAACAGCCACGGCGCTTTTCATTCGTATTCAGGCGACCGACTTTAGCACGAGGGCTCTGGTGCGACACCTGCGCTGCAGCGCTCCGCCTTCCCGGTCAGGCAACGCCCGGTAACATCCTGCCGCTTGAACGACGCGTCGCCTGGGATAGCCTTGGCCGTCCTTTCCGCCATCGAAGGCCGGCACGCACCTTGATTCCGTCCTCTGCGAGCACAACAAGTGGCCGTCGTGAAGCGGCGGCCAGTTTCTGGTTGCTGACCCACCAGCTCAGTCAGCGCAGCGAAACCGAACGCCTGACTAATATTCAGGCGGGCTTTGCGCCGCGCTGGATCCGCGCAGTGCGGGACGCGCTGGCCCTTGGCCCCCGGCAAATGGAAGCGCTGTTCAACGCATCGATTTCAACCCTCGAACGGCGCCAGCGCCAACAGCAGTCACTGGATCTGGTGGCCTCCGAACGCCTGGACCGTGTAGCGATGATTGCCAGCCACGCCCTGCAGGTATTTGCAACGCCCGAGCGTGCCGGCCAATGGCTGGTTGCCCGCAACACCTCACTCGGCGGTCGCACGCCGTTGCAATTATGCGAAACCGGGCTCGGCACCACGCAAGTACATCGCGCACTGGTCGCACTCGAGTGTGCCAGTGCGAACGCGACGTGATTCACTCAGCGTGCAGTATCCACCACGATCCGCCCACGAACCTGCCCTGCAATCAATTGCGGCGCGAGGTCGATCACCTCGCTCAAGCCGACTTCACGGCTGATCAGTGGCAGCAACGACATGTCCAGGTCGCTCGCCAGCCTCGACCAGGCTTCCAGCCGATCCGCGCGCGGGCGGGTCACGCTGTCGATACCCGCCAGCGTGACACCGCGCAGAATGAACGGCGCAACCGACCCCGGAAACTCCATGCCCTGCGCCAGACCACAGGCCGCCACCACACCGCGATAACGGATACCGGCGCACACGTTGGCCAATGTATGGCTGCCGACAGAGTCGACTGCCGCCGCCCATTGCTCCTTGGCCAGCGGTCGCCCAGGCTGCGAGAGGGTTTGCCGGTCAATGATCTGTGCCGCGCCGAGTTGCTGCAGGTAGTCGCTTTCCGAGGCCCGCCCGGTGGAGGCAATGACCCGATAGCCGAGTCTGGCCAGGATGGCGATGGCAAAGCTGCCGACCCCACCATTGGCGCCGGTGACCAGCACATCGCCATGGTCAGGCGTCAAACCGTGCTTTTCCAATGCCAGGACACTGAGCATCGCGGTGTAGCCCGCCGTGCCGATGGCCATCGCCTGCGCCGGCGTGAAGGCCTGTGGCAAAGGAATGAGCCATTCGCTCTTGAGCCGGGCCTTTTGCGCCAGCCCGCCCCAATGCCCTTCGCCGACACCCCAGCCATTGAGCAGAACCTTGTCCCCGACCTTGAACTCAGGGGTATCGCTGGCTTCGACCGTACCGGCCAGGTCAATACCCGGCACCATCGGGAAGCTGCGCACGATCGGGCTCTGACCGGTGATCGCCAGCGCGTCCTTGTAGTTGAGCGTGCTGTGCGACACGTTGATCGTCACGTCGCCCGTGGGCAACCGCGCTTCGTCGATGTCGGTCAGATTGACGTGGTAGCCCGTCTCATCCTTGTCGATCAAGATGCCCTTGAACATATGCGCCTCCAATTTAGACTGATCGTCTTTAAATAGCCCTGAAGAGAAATCATTGCGGCAAACCACGAAGGTAGCCGGCAATGAACGTGTTCAACGGTGTAGCGCTTTTAACCAGCCGGGCGCGTAGCACTGCGCCTTCCCAGCCGATCCAGAAAAACGCGGCCAGCTCATCGCAATCAGCGTCTGCGGCCAATTCGCCCATTGACTGCGCAGCCCTAAGACAACCCGCCAGTTTCGACTGCCAGTCCAGCAGCGTCTGTTCCAGCACCTCGCGAAATCCGTCCGGTAACAGACTGATTTCCTGGCCCAGATTGCCGACCATGCAACCGCGTCGATAGTTGTGTCGCGCCATACCGCCCTTGGCGCTCTGCACAAAGCCGACCAGTCGTTCCAGTGGCGAAAGCGCTTCATCCAGCAGCCAGTGGTCCAGCCGCTGCGCGAAATAGCGTGCATATTCATCCAGCACCGCCCGGCCAAAGGCCTCCTTGCTGGGGAAGTAGTGATAGAACGACCCTTTGGGAATGCCGACTTCCTTGAGGATGTAATCCAGCCCTGTTGCCGAAAAACTCTGTTCGGTGAGCACTTCCAGACCGCGGCGCAGCAGTGCCTCGCGGGTCTCGAGGTTATCGCGATCAACCTTCGGTGGCCGGCCGGGACGCCGGGGCCTGGCGAGTGAGGGAGTCGGTAGCGGGATAGTTGGCTGAGTCATGCATGAATAGTAGACCGATCGTTTTTTATGTCAACCGAGCGACCCTCCCGGCTTGTCGACGCTCGACGTGGCGTTTGCCATTCACGCCATTCTCGCGCTCAATGAGCGTCTGCCGAATGCCTGCCGGAGAACCACATGAGCCAATGGCCAGATAGCCGCATCACTGAACTGTTCGCCATCGAACTGCCGCTGTTGCAAGCCCCCATGGCGGGCGCCAGCGGATCGCAGATGGCCATTGCTGTGGCTCAGGCTGGCGGCTTGGGGGCATTGCCCTGCGCCATGCTCACCCCCGAGAAAATCGACCAGGAAATCGCGACTTTCAGGCAGCAGACCGGCAACGCGCCGCTGAACCTGAATTTTTTCTGCCATCAGCCTCCTGCCTACGATGCCGAGCGCGCCGAACGCTGGAAGCAGTCGCTCAAGCCCTATTACGAGGAATTGGGTGCCGATTTCGATGCACCAACACCGGTCTCCAACCGCGCGCCCTTCGACAGCGACAGCTGCGCATTGATCGAGCGCTTGAGGCCGGAAGTGGTGAGTTTCCATTTCGGCCTTCCGCAGCCATCGTTACTGGATCGGGTCCGGGCCACGGGTGCAAAAATCATCTCGTCAGCCACCACGGTCGAGGAAGCTATCTGGCTGGAGCAACACGGCTGTGATGCAGTGATTGCCATGGGCTATGAAGCTGGCGGCCATCGGGGGCTGTTCCTCAGCGATCAACTACACACCCAGGTAGGCACCTTTGCATTGGTCCCGCAAATCGCTGACGCGACAAGCATCCCGGTCATCGCCGCAGGTGGTATCGCGGACGGTCGCGGTGTAGCGGCGGCATTTGTCCTGGGCGCTTCGGCGGTAAAGATCGGAACCGCATATCTGTTCTGCCCGGAAGCCAGCGTCAGCGCCCTGCATCACCAGGCGCTGCACGATGCCACGGGCAGCCAGACCGCGCTGACCAACCTCTTCACCGGGCGTCCGGCGCGAGGCATCGTCAATCGGATCATGCGCGAAGCCGGCCCCATCAGCGCGCTCGCCCCGGCGTTTCCGCTGGCAGGCGGTGCCTTGATGCCGCTGCGTGCGCAGGCGGAAAAACTGGGCAGCAGTGACTTCGTGAACCTCTGGGCAGGCCAGGCAGTCGGTATCAAACATCGGCTGGGAGCCACCGAACTGACGCGGCAACTGGCTGAAAACGCGCTGAAAATTCTGTCTCCGCGATAAAACAGTGCTTTCAGAACAACAGGCTGACGCTATATATTTATCTATATAGCGAAACGCCCTTATCTCGATGGCGTGCGTTTTCATCATCAAGGAGCTGTTTCATGCAAACGACCACGCTGCGCGCCATTCTCAAGTTCTCCGTGCTGGCCTTTGCCGCCTCTGCCGCAGCCTATGCGTCTGCCGACGAAGTGCAAGTCGCCGTGGCGGCCAATTTCACCGCGCCGATCCAGGCGATAGCCACTGACTTCGAGAAGGACACCGGCCACAAGCTCGTCGCCGCGTTTGGCGCTACCGGTCAGATCTATACGCAGATCAAAAATGGCGCGCCGTTCGAGGTCTTCCTCTCGGCTGACGACACCACGCCGGCAAAACTCGAGCAGGAAGGCGACACCGTCAAGGGGTCGCGTTTCACCTACGCGGTCGGCACACTGGCGTTGTGGTCGGCCAAGGATGGTTATGTCGACAGCAAGGGCGAGGTGCTCAAGGCCAATCAGTATCAACACTTGTCCATCGCCAACCCCAAAACCGCGCCCTACGGCCTGGCAGCGACTCAGGTACTGAGCAAAATGGGCCTGACCGAAGCCACCAAAGCCAAGATCGTCGAAGGTCAGAGCATTACCCAGGCCTACCAGTTCGTGTCCACCGGCAATGCCGAGCTGGGTTTCGTGGCCCTGTCGCAGATCTACAAGGATGGCAAGCTGACCAGCGGCTCGGCCTGGATCGTACCGGATGACCTGCATGACCCGATCAAGCAGGACGCGGTCATCCTCAACAAAGGCAAGGACAGCGCCGCCGCCAAGGCGCTGGTCGAGTACCTCAAGGGCCCGAAAGCCGCCGCGATCATCAAGTCCTTCGGATACCAGCTGTAAATGCCGCTGGGGAGTGCCGACATCGCGGCGATCTGGCTGACGCTGAAACTGGCGTCGCTGACCACCGTTATCCTGCTGATCATCGGCACGCCCGTTGCGCTGTGGTTGGCGCGCACTGATTCATGGCTGAAGGGGCCGATTGGCGCAGTTGTCGCCCTGCCCCTGGTGCTGCCGCCAACCGTTATCGGTTTTTATCTGTTGCTGCTGCTCGGGCCTAACGGTGCGGTGGGTCAGCTTACCCAAAGCCTGGGGATGGGCACGCTGACTTTCAGCTTTGCCGGGCTGGTGATTGGCTCGGTTCTGTACTCGATGCCTTTCGTCGTGCAGCCGCTGCAAAACGCGTTCGCAGCGATCGGCTCCCGCCCTCTGGAGGTCGCAGCCACCTTGCGGGCCGGCCCTTGGGACACTTTTTTTCACGTGATTCTGCCCTTGGCCAAGCCGGGGTTTATCACCGCGGCCATCCTCGGGTTCGCGCACACGGTCGGCGAGTTCGGTGTGGTACTGATGATCGGCGGCAACATTCCCGAGAAAACCCGTGTGGTGTCAGTGCAAATCTTCGATCACGTCGAATCCATGGAGTACCTGCAAGCGCACTGGCTGGCCGGCGCGATGCTGGTCTTTTCCTTTCTGGTGCTGTTGGCGCTGTATTCCAGCGGCAAATCCAGAACGGGATGGAGCTGAGCCATGGCGTCGCCGATAGAAGTCCGCCTGCAAATGGCCTACCCGGATTTCACCGTCAGTACCGACCTGAGCCTGCCAGGGTCGGGCATTACCGCGCTGTTCGGGCCTTCCGGTTCGGGCAAGACGACCTGCCTGCGCTGTATCGCCGGCCTGGAAAAAGCCGATCAGGGCTTCATCCGCGTTCACGATGAAGTCTGGCAGGACACCGAAAAAGGTATTTTCCTGGCTCCGCACAAGCGGGCGATCGGCTATGTGTTTCAGGAAGCCAGCCTGTTCGCGCATCTGTCGGTGCGGGACAATCTGGAGTTCGGAATGAAACGTATCCCGCGCCACCAGCGGCGCATTCAACTGCCGCAGGCCAGCGAACTGCTCGGCATCGATCATCTTCTGCTGCGCAACCCTGACAAGCTGTCCGGTGGAGAGCGCCAGCGCGTGGGCATCGCCCGCGCCCTGCTGACCAGCCCGCGGCTGATGCTGCTCGATGAGCCGCTGGCGGCGCTGGACACCCGGCGCAAAAGTGAAATCCTGCCGTACCTGGAGCGCCTGCACCGGGAGCTGGACATCCCCATGCTGTACGTCAGCCATGCTCAGGATGAAGTCGCACGCCTGGCAGACCACCTGGTGCTGCTCGACGCAGGCAACGTGCTGGCCAGCGGTCCGATCCAAGAAACCCTGGCGCGGCTGGACCTTCCGCTGGCGATGGGCAGTGATGCGGGGGTGGTCATAGAAGGCACGGTCAGCGCCTATGATCAGCATTACCAGTTGCTCACCGTGACGCTGCCCGACAGCAAACTGAGCATGCGCGTCGCCCACGCGCAGATGCAGGTCGGCACCCTGCTGCGCATCAAGGTCCAGGCCCGTGACGTCAGCCTCAACCTGCAACCCGATTACCAGAGCAGCATCCTCAACCGCTTGCCGGTCACGGTGATCGAGGAAGCGCTGGCCGACAATTCGGCACACGTGCTGGTCAAGCTGGACGCTGGCGGCACGCCGCTGCTCGCGCGCATCACTCGCTATTCCAGCGACCAACTGAACCTGCACAGAGGCCAGTCGCTCTGGGCGCAGATCAAGGCGGTTGCGGTGCTGGCCTGACGTTTCGAAAAAAACCGCCACGCAGCAAATAAACGGCACCACCGTAAAAGGCCGAGGTCAGTGTTTTTAACTGCCTTTGGAACTTAGCCATGCCTGACTCGACTGCCATCAGCCAGCCCGCCAGTGAACTGCATTACGTAGACGACACTCAACCGGGCCTTACACGCAAGGTACTGCGCGGCAAATTCGCGTACTACGACACTCAGGGTCAGCGCATCAAGGACGAGTCGGAGATCAAGCGCATCAACGCTCTGGCAGTGCCGCCCGCCTACACCGAAGTGTGGATTTGCGCCGACCCGTTAGGTCACCTGCAGGCCACCGGACGCGACGCCCGCGGGCGCAAGCAGTATCGCTACCATCCGCGCTGGCGCGAAATACGTGATCAGGACAAATACTCGCGGCTGATCGAGTTCGGCCATGCGCTGCCCAAAGTGCGCAAGCAGATCGAAGCACAGCTCGCCCAGCCGGGCATGGGCCGGGAAAAAGTCATGGCGACGGTCATCTCATTGCTGGACGCGACCTTGATCCGCATCGGTAACAGCCAGTACGCCAAGGAAAACCGCTCTTACGGCCTGACCACCCTGCGCAACAAGCACGTCGAAGTCAAAGGCGGCCAGATCCTCTTCGAATTCCGCGGCAAGAGCGGCGTCGAGCATAAAGTCAGCGTCAAGGATCGGCGTCTGGCCAACGTGATCAAGCGCTGCATGGAGCTGCCCGGACAAAACCTCTTCCAGTACCTGGACGAAGACGGCGTGCGCCACGCGGTGACCTCATCGGATATCAATGCCTACCTGCAAAGCCTCACCGGCTCGGACTTCACCGCCAAGGACTACCGGACCTGGGCGGCCAGCGCGCTGGCATTGGCAACGCTGCAAAAACTGCATTGGGAGCCAGAGGCCGACGCCAAACGGCACATCGTCGACATGGTCAAGGCAGTCTCGAAACAACTGGGCAACACCCCCGCCATCTGCCGAAAATGCTACATCCACCCGGCAGTTCTGGAAGGCTTCCTGCTCGGCAACCTGGCCAAACTCCCCCGCTCCCGACAACGCAAAGGCCTGCGCCTGGAAGAAGTCGCCCTGGCGAGCTATCTGCGAATACTGGCTGACAAGGTCGAGGCTGTGGTTAAGGATGCGGTGGTGAAAGACAGCAAAGCCTGAGCGGCCTGACCACGGCACGTCAGCCTTTGCGCCAATAAAATTTCGTAGCTTCATGATTTGCCAAGCATTTCTGACAGACAAAAAAGCAGCGTCTTGCACCTTTCGAGACGCTTTCAAGCTTGCTTCATGGGGGCCGGGTGTATATATTCCCTGCTCTTGGCGCTACCGCCCCGATGGCGAAATTGGTAGACGCAAGGGACTTAAAATCCCTCGTCCTTTGGACGTGCCGGTTCGACCCCGGCTCGGGGCACCACATATATGAAGGGCTTACCGGGCATTTTGCCGGGTAGGCCCTTTTTGTTTTGGTGCGGAAAAATAGTCGTTTATTAGACTGTCTGGCCTGCAACGACGGCGGTGTCTCCGCACAAAAAACCATCTGATGAATTGTGTGCTGGATCACCAGACGCAGCTTGTCGACGCATTGATCAAGACCTGCGCCCCTGTCGTCGATCGCCTTTATTATCTATGACTAGAGCTTGCGTGATGCCGCCGATTTGGAGCTGCACCGTGCCAATATGGAAAGCTTGCCGCTGCCGCAAAAGCCGGGAGAGCTGCCGGTGCTCAAAAAGGAAAGCCAGCGCAACCGCACCACAAGCCGCTGCGGCGCCCATACCGGTCGAACTTCCCCAAGCCGACGAATCTTGAAGCTAATGTCAGCGCCACCGATCTTCGTGCGCTGGTAAAGGCCAGGCTCCAATCTCGGCCCTCACCGTAAACTGGGGCACGTTGGACGATCTGGTGCACATTCAAGGCGCTGATTTCCAAATGGACGGAGTAACCATCACGCAGGTGGCAGCATGATGACTACCGAACTGAGCACCATCCAGGCCAACAGCGCCAAGTAATCCGAGCTGTCCGAGGCCCTGAATGAGTTCCATCGCAGCGGTGGAACTGTGCGCGACCTTGGATCGTTTCAGGTCGCGCCCCGCCCTCCGCGCAAGGAGCCGCCACCCCGCAAGCCCCGTTACAACGGCGCTGATCACCGGAAGTATGTTGAGGAGGAGGAAGACCTGAAACTGCTTGAGCGCATCAAGGCGATGCGCGATCTGGGCGTCAGCCACTTCCAGGCCGAGAAGCAGACCGGGATCAATCGAACCACCATCAGGCGAATCGTTCAGAAGTACAGCCTGGACTACCCAGCAGCAGCCGGGCGAAATGAAGCGCCTGCAAATGCGCGTTCGCCACGGCAGACGACAGCAACACATTCACTTGCCGCCCAGCGGCTACACGGAGCTGATAAATGGCCCTGACTCAGAAACAGCGGGACGAGAGGACGGCGCTCAAGCGGCAGAAGGCCGGGGAAGAGGAGTTGCGGCTAAGGGTTCGGCCCGGCACGAAACAGGCGCTGAGCGAACTGATGGAGTGGGCGGAGATTGAGGAGCAGGCCGAGGCCATGACCCTGATGATTCACCACCTTCATGCGCTTGGACCGGTTGAAGCGCTGCGGTTTGTTCGGGTTCCGCGCCACGAAATAACAGTTTCGCCAGTTGTGGCGCGGAAGTTGGAGCTGGCTTATCAGCGTAAGGCGCTGCGGATTGAGCGGGACGATTAGCACACCCCTTTATACATCCCGCTTGGCATCAAATCTGGTCAACAGTTATTTCCATTGTTGATCTATACCACCTGCCCTCTCGGATAGCCTTATGCGCCTCTGACAGCGATTCGTTTTTGAGCAATCTATCTTTGATGTCACCCAAAACCGCATCACTGAACTCTTCCACCGTAATTTTGAGGGTGGTCTCATCCATGCGGGATGGCTTTACAGATCCAGGGCGTTCAGCAACTATCAATTTTCGGAACTCTGTAATGCCTGGGTCCTTGATATCACCCTGAATGACGAACACATCACAAATCCAAGCCAAGTTGGCCCGATCTATATCATTTACTGCCAGCTTCATGCACATCTCCTTGATCCGGCTCCATGCCGGTAATCATCTATAGCTCACCCCCGACCTATTTGCCACCACCGTGAGCACTGTGCCAGGTCACCACCTCCCGGCAAGGTAAAAGATGCCCCCAGTAAGGCCGGCAACGAAGATTACTTTCAGCAAGTCGCCAAGCGTCGCGCATCCCGAAAAGTACGCTTCGACCTTCACAGCAGAAAAGAGAATAGCGACAACTAGAGGGACGAACATGATTCGTCGCTGAACCTTAAATCGTTCCTTTTCGGTTCCAATCCACACGTTCCAGAGCTCCTTTGGTCATCCGTCATCACCCACGATAACGCGCGAAGTAGCTCAGGTCATTCTAAGCGCTAATCCCCAATCCAACCATGCACTGAACGCTTCGGCGGGCGGCGCCTACCTGAGGTAAATGAAATGCCTGTACGTCATAGCGTCATCCACAAAATCGACAAGAAGCCTGACGGCAGCCCGGCCGTTCTGTTCCTGGGCGCTGCCGAGCAGGTCGAGAGCCAGGCCCGCGATGACCTGATGAGTCAGCTCAACGAAAGCTACAACGCAACCGCCGGCAAGGGATGGGGGTTCTTCCACCCACAGTCAGGCGCTTTTCCGTTTAGCGGCTGGCTCGGCGATTACCTGGCCGGCGATATCGGCTTCCTGGAATTCAGCGCCAGCGCCGTCGAGCACCTGACCAAGTTGATGGAAGAGTCGAACCTTACCACCGGCGGGCACGCCCTTTTCTGCCACTACCAGCAGGGCCTGACCGACTACTTGGTTATCGCTCTGGTGCAGGAAACCGAAGCGGTGACCATGACCGAAGAGCTGGCACTGATGACGGTGAACTGCCTCGACCTCGACCACATCCGCCTGGCCACGCGCGTCAACGTGAGCGAGTGGCAGAACAACTCTCGGTCGAAACAGTACATCTCGTATCTCAAGGGTAAGCAGGGTCGCCGTATCAATGATTACTTCCGCGACTTCATTGGCTGCCAAGAAGGCATCGACGGCCCAAGCGAAACGCGCACGTTGCTGAAGGCGTTCAGCGATTTTGTCGAGAGCGAGGACATGGCCGACGAGGCCGCTCGCGAGAAGACCAGCACCTTGGTCAGCTACTCCATGGCGCAAGCCAAACTGGGCGAGCCCATTACCCTCGACGAATTATCAGGCCTGATCGACGAAGACCGTCCGAAGAACTTCTACGACTTCATCAAGGCAAAGGACTACGGACTTTCCGAATCCCTGCCGCCAGACAAGAAGACCCTCAACAAATTCCGGCGATTCACCGGCCGGGCCGAGGGCATGTCAATCAGCTTCGAATCTCATCTGCTGGGCGACAAGATCGAGTTCGACGAGGCCGGTGGTACGCTGACGCTGCGCAACCTCCCCACCCAGCTCACTAACCAGCTCAAGCGCGCAGCCGCTTGACCCAGACCTCACCTATTGCGCTGAACGCCTCGGCAAGCGGTGCACTTACACCCAAGGCATCTGGATTACCCGCTCGATAAGTTCAAGCGCCCCCGCTATAAGCAGAGCGGATAGGATTTCGCGAAAAACTTCGATCATGAATTGATGCACGGCACTGTCCTCACTGGTTAGCGTGCAGCTTCGTCCACATTCCTAAGCGCTTCCACTTGGGGTTTTTCCACTTCAACGTCTCACACCACCCAGACAGTACTAAAGCTGCGCTGGGTTGGCGAGAACGTGTAGCGCGAAGAAATTGCGCAGGAGTTTAAGTCGGTGCTGGAAGCTCAGGTGGGTTAAGCGGCGCAGCTGGCGCTGGGTAGATTTTCGGCCTGATGCTTGAGGTTCAGCGCCACGAAATCACAGTGTCGAGCATCGTGGCGCTGCAGCTTCACCAAAAGAGCATGCGGATGATTCAGCAGGACCCGGGGGATGAAATCGTCACGCCGACGCTTTCAAATTATTAATCGCGACCAGAGCCTCCTCATTTTTACCAAAAGCCTTTTCCTCCATTAAAATTACATGACCCAATTCCAATAGCAAGTTGACATCAAGATTATCGAATAGCTCATAAGTATTTGCATACTTCTGAAAACCTCCACCTTTACGACTCAAGCAATTATAATACAAAAATATTAGCTCATAGTCCGACAGAAGCGACCGAGCAACCCGAGCCAAGTGCTTTTCATCTCCATACTCAGCCAACTCAACAAATCTGAAAACGGAGTATAAACTTCTGAAATACAACCCCAAATCACCTTGATGAGATTGTAAAACCACCTCGTACGCCATCACTGCCCGTAAGCTTTCGCTGCGCCCCTCTTCATAGTTTGCAATGTATTCACGACCTAATTTTTTATACCAATCCCTAAAACAGTCTCGCCCTTCAATAGTGTACTGACGGTCACGATTATTTACGTGCAGATCGAATCCTTGAATGACTTGCTGCTGCAGCGTCAACATACTATAAAACTGCGACTCGGTTTGCTGCTTAGCATTTTGCAGCTGACTGTCAGCCAAATCCTTCCTCTGAAGCAGCAAAGTAATTAACACGCCAGAAAACGCCAGCCCTGAGAATAGAGCGTTTAGAACCCCAAATGCATCACCAAACACGCCCGAGCGAACGCCGGTTAAGTTACCGCCACTATCAATTGATGTTTCGTACCCCGAATACAAAAAAACGTAGTAGGCGGTATACACAGCAATCACAAACAGAACAGCGAGCCCCCCTAAAACTATAGGTTTCCAAGATTTACTTTGTTTACTCATATAAAGCGCTCTCATTGACACGGCTCCTTGCCGGTCACCCGTAATACCGCATCCCTAACCAATTTGCCACCACCGGAAACGGAGGGCGGCGCATGCATGGAGTAACGCCATGAGCCAGTTCTACCTGCAGGACAGCCGAAGCTACGTTGGCGACGGCCTGACGTTCTGGGCGCTGGGCGCTGGGCGGCGGTTACACGACCAGCCTGGATAAGGCCGAGCTGTTTACACTGGAGCAGGCCACAGCGAAAAGGGACACAGACATCCCGTGGCCAAAATCCTATATCGACGAGCGCGCGCATCTGGGCGTCGACCATCAGTACATCAGCAATACCGACTTGGCAGCACAGCCGACTGAGGGATGCCAGTGCGTTTTGCAGATCCAGCAGCAATGGAACGGCAACGACATTTTCTTTGCCAAGTGGCCCATCGGCGGCACTGACCGGCTTGAGCGCGCGCACCGAGTGACCCTCGAAGCGGCTATCGCTATCGGCGACGATGAGCTGACCATCTGGCCGCTGGACTACATCGTCGCGCGCGCCCGGCGCCTGATGCATCGGTAAGACGTAGACCTCAAACAGGCTCTGCGCGGGACCGGCATCACACCGCCCAAGCCACGCCGCGTACGCAAACAGGTATTTAACTATCAAGGCTGCGGACGCTTCATTGCAGTCAGCGAATGCTATTTGTCCGATTTCCAAAATTGCGGCGCGGACAACCACCCTTAACACCCACCCTCATCTATTGCGCTGAACTCCACGAATAGACTTTGAGTTTCAAACTGCGCGCTGTGACTTCAAGTTCAAAACGGCTCTGCCGATAGTCAACGCTGCTGAATGAATCATATTGTGCGCAATATTTTTCGATGCGCTATCAAGATACTGATAAGTTAATTTTTCTTGCTGCAGAGCGACTTCTAAATTACTGCGCACAATCATAACCTGGTCAAAAATTGAGACATTTGGAAGGCTGATTAAGTCGATACTTAGAAACGCTTGGTAGCTGGCCTGGACATAGGCTACATCCTCGGCGCTTCTTGAGTTCGGCGATGTTTTTTCATAGAGCCTTTTGACGGCATGGCCAGCACGTTCTGATAAAGCAATTATAGCCTCAAGAACTACCCGGTCTCGCTCAAGCTTGTCCGTCAACGCTTCTCTGGACTGCCTGCTTGCGATAGAGATTGCCGCCAGTATCGCTGCCACGGAGCCTACCGCTTGAACCCACGCCGCCATTTCTGGCGTTGCTCCTTTCATGGCCAGAATCAATCCTAAAAACGCTAGAAAAAAAACACTGCAGATCACTGTGCATATCCAGAGCGTTTTTAGGACAATTTTTGAGAAGCGATTAAGTATTTCCTTGGCTGTCACGTGCAAGCTTCCATTCTGAATAAACGCACACCGATACCCCACTTCAACGACTCACGCCACCCCGGCGAGCAACTCGCATGTCACCCTAGCCGACCGAGCCATTTAATAATCTCTGCATAATAGCGCTATTTATCAGATCTTTTCTATAGGGCATCAAATCATCTTTGCTTGCACTTCCAAATAAGCCGTGATCCATCATACCTCCAAAAATGAAGATTTTCTGCGGCAACGAAAAAATCATCACATAAAAAACAAGCAGTTTTTCATCTGAGGACATCTGTGCAAAAACAGCTCGCATTGCAAAATCTAGGTCATCTTTTCCTGCTTTACTAGCGAGCACATATTCAATCACGAACAGTACTGACTCAATATAGTTAGCCACACCTGACCAATACTTTCCTTTCCATGCCGAATATTTCGGCATTAATCGCTCATACATTTCTTCTCCAACCCCACGTTCTGCGAGGTAAAGATAATCTTCCTGCAACCTATTCAACGCATATCCAACTGCACGGTGACCGTCATACTCGGTCGAAGCCTCAAAAAGTTCTGTTCGCACAAATTTAACTGAAGATACTGAGGTATGCATTAATGAAAGAAGTTGAAAAAGTCGGGAATCAAACGCTGAAGCTTCGTGCCGTTTTTCAGCTTTGTTACTTTCAGCTTGCTGCGCGCGCAACGTAATCATCAGCCCAGTAAGAGCAAAAAAAGACAAAATCGGATTCAAGACCCCTCCAAAATAGTCACCGAACTGCCCCCATATCTCTTGAGAGGTCGAAACATTGAAAGGAAAATTTAAACAGTAAAACGTCAATACTGCAACTACTACAACAGCCGCAAGCACTATAGCCGAATATATCAACCAGTTTATCTTTAATTCATTAGCCAGCCGAGATAGCCTAGCACTAAAAATCATCATATGAGTTCCCTGCCTGATACTTCCGTTAATACACAACCCAAGTATGACGACTCATAAAAATCCGATCAAGTGGAGAACAACCATGTCCGATAAAACAATTGACCCGAAAAAGCTTGAGCGTGCAATCCGCAAGATCAAGCATTGCCTGGCGCTTTCGCAAAGCTCGAACGAGAACGAAGCGGCCACAGCAATGCGCCAGGCGCAGGCGCTGATGCGTGAATACCACCTCAGCGAAACGGACGTAAAGGTCAGCGACGTTGGCGAGGCCGAATCCTCGATGTCGCGAGCTGCACGTCGCCCATTATGGGATCAACAACTGAGCGCGGTTGTGGCCAAGGTGTTCAACGTCAAGGCCCTGCGTTACACCCATTGGTGCGAGACCAAAAAGAATCGCGTCGAGCGTGCAAAGTTTGTGGGGGTGAGCCCTGCCCAGCATATCGCTCTCTACGCCTACGAAACTCTTCTTGCGAAGCTGACACAGGCTCGTAACGCATACGTTTCCGGGGTACGTGCCGGCAAGTTCCGGAGCAGCTATTCCGCCCCTACTGCCGGCGATCACTTCGCCATAGCCTGGGTGTTCGCGGTTGAGAGCAAGTTGCAAGAGCTTGTGCCACGTGGTGAAGACCCGACAACGCCAGAACACCAAGGCGCAGGACAGGGGCTGGTAGCAGTAGAAGCCCAGCACCAAGCGCTGATCGATAGCTACCTCGCAGACAAGCAGATCGGCAAAGCCAGGAAGGTCAGAGAGGCAGAGCTCGACCTCAACGCCCAGATCTCCGGGATGCTGGCCGGCACCAAGGTCGACTTGCATGCAGGCTTGGCCAATGGCGCCGAGCATGCGGCCGCCCTATCTGCCAGCGCCTGACCCGAGACTACCCATCACGCAATTCACGGCGCGCCTCGACAGGCTGACGCCCATTCGGAGCCATTACATGATCAACCTCTTCTGGCGACTGCTCGCCAAGCTACTCGCGCGCCCGGCAATCGCTGCCTGGCTCATCAACCGCGCCCAGCGCACCCCTTACACGAGGGATTCAACCGAAATGCGCAGTCTTGATCAGTCGCCATTAATATCCAGGTATTGAACAGTTTCATTATAGGGCGCTGAAAGACTAACGAATGTGGGGGACTCATAATCGAATAACTCAACCGAATCTATCAGCTTATCTTGGTAACAAAGAGTCACCCGCATAGTGGCCTCCCCGCCCTGTGTTCGCTCGAAAATATTCTCTAACACGAATGGATACCTATCGTCCTCATGATCAAACGGACTACGGTCATAGTCTTTCTCAGACTCAGTGACGGTTGCTTTAAACGAGAACTTAAGTTCATATGCGCACTGTTCGCCATCTACGGATATCAAACTACTATCTACTAACTCCACGTCGAAAATCTCAATATCTTGTATATCGCCAGAGCGCTGAAATTCATAATCCAGCTCACGAATAGCTTCCCCGGCGATTTCAGTAAGAGTGCTCGCAAACTTCTGCAAAGCTTTGGCAGCGAATTCTGCTGGTTCAATAGATACGCTTTTATTAACAGTATCGATGTACTCATCAATGGAATCATTACAGATGAGCTGTGAATGTTGCTCCGCGAAGCGAGCCATGTCACTATCACTTGATATTACATGAATCTGATACCCTCTAGCTTCTGCTAGATCTAAAAGTGCTTTTAGCACAAACGCGTCGGCAAATTCTTTTTCCTTATCGCCCGCAGCAAAAGGTGCAAGCACAGAAAAGTACCGCTCAAATACGTAGCTCGGTGCAACCCCATCAACTGAAACTATTTCTACGTTTTCTGAACTCAGAAAAAGCGCAAAGTCGGCTTCAATTTTCGCTTGAATATCGGGCACAGATAGCTTTTCAAATATTGCGTGTATACGCTCATTTGGGACATTTCGGAAAATCATAGCACTTTTTTTGATCTTGTTTATTTGCGCAGCCGAATACTTCACATTCTTAGCTATATGCGAGACGACCTCACGCTTTGTTATTTCGGTAATTAAAAGATGAACCTCAGCATCGTCTATTAGCTTCTTTAACGAACCCAGACTGTGTTCTAAGAACTGAAAGTTCTTTCCCTCGTAGATATTAGTATCAAGAAATACCAGCCTGGATTTTAGCTCCATACAGCCTCCTATTCGGTCCTTCGACCATAGTACACACAAAAAACGAAGTCCTGCTCTGCGCTTTTTTCACAACAACCCGAAGGCATCCACATCAAACATGCGCAATGCGCGAAGGAACACAGATGAGCAATCACTCAATACCGGATCGGCTCCGATCCCAGTTCAGCCGCATCGAGGACAAAGTTCAAAAGCTCGACCCGTGCGGAGTTTTCAATCAGGTGCGAGCCGTAAGGCAGGCTTACTTCGACCAGGTGCGCGCTTGATGACGGAAGACTCCGTCAACGACGTCAGCCTATGCTAAGCAACCGCGCTGTCGGTTTTTCATCAGCTTTCCGGTAGAGATATTGACGCCATTCCATAAAGGCGCTCTGCTGACGCGAGCATGCATCCCTCCACTGCTCACCACCAACCTGCCCCACATGCAGGGCCATCATTATTTCAGTGGCCTTGTCGAGCTCGCCCACCAAATCATGTGCGTTGGTTGTATCGAAATAATTGGTGTTCATAAAGATCCATTTTAATTATTGGCTATCAATCGACTAGCCATCTCATTGATCGTGCTCGGGCTCTGACGAGCGGTAGAAATACAAAAGCCAGCTCGAAACGTTAAGCACGTCCACTCTCCCACCAAAACATTTACAGCCTGCGGGTAATCGGCGGGCGGAGACCTGTCATGTCCGAAAGAATCCCCTGCGTCGAATACGACGCCGCAGCCATTCGTTGCAATAGCGGTTTCCCGGTTCTGCACTCTATCTGCCATAGCGGTCCTGCCGGCTGCTATTTCTGCGGCGCGCCAGGAACCATGCCCATGTGTTGGACTGCCCCCAGA
>NZ_JAHPJG010000027.1:0-103222 GCF_020515755.1 Pseudomonas sp. B20 | reverse complement strand
AATACGCCAAGCAGTTGCAGGACGAAATTCGCCTGCACTTCCAGTCCGGCAAAGCCATCGCCAAAGACTGGCTGAGCAGCGCCAAGCGCTGGCTCGATGGACTGGGAGGGATTGCCGGTTCGATCACCTGGGGCGTGATCATGCTCAACTTCATCAACACCGCCTTCACTTATCGCGACCTTACTCGGGATGGAGACTTCAGCACCAAGGACATCGGCAAGGTGACGTATGGGTTGGGGTATAGCTTTAACCTGTTAATGGCGGTGTTTGTTGAAGCACCGTGGGCGGTTATCAGGGATGCGAAGCCCCTTTCTATTGGCGGCTATAACATAGGCATTCTCGATAAATCGGCGGCTTACTGGAAAGCACGGGGTAATGCGGTTTGGGGGGATGCGATAAGGGAGTTTAGAGGTTCGATGGTGGCGATGGGGGCGTTTGGGATAGCGGCGGCCACGTTAGAGTTGAAAGATGTTCTTGAAGACTTTGACGCAGCTAGAACATTAGAAGAAAAAACTGCACTCAGCGTAAAGGGCGCCTCTGTATTCGTAATGGGGGCGGCTTCGACAGTTCAGTTAGCGGCAGGAATATCCCCCGCTAGCACAATTACAACTATCGCAATGAGCTCATGGTTAAGTGTTGTCTTGCTAGTAACCGGCTTTATTTATCTTTTCACTACAATAGCTTTAAACTATTTCAAACAAGACGGTGTAGGCTGGTGGCTACGTAGGTGTTGCTGGTCGAAAACCGTAGACTTCCGTCATCCCGAAACGGCCAAGGGTGAGTATGAAGAAATACAGGCATTACTGGAAATCCAACTATCCCCTGAAGTTTATGTAAAAAGCACCGTACATTACGAAGACCGTTACCTTGGAAAAGGTGATTACATGAGGGTAGCTGTGCAAAATGGCGCAGGAGTACAAGTGCGTCTACCAAGTCTGGTACGTGGAACCTCCTTGCATTTCAACGTCATTAGCAGCAAACGACCATGGGGGCTATTACCTGTAGAAAAAATAGACCGACCAATACATGACGACTTTCTGAATCGCGGGCAATTCAGGAGAGTGGAGCAATTCAAGATCCTTACCAACGAGCCTACTGGCAAAGCAAGTGAAGACTTCACCTATCCTCTCATGCCGCCTGAAGACGAAGACCTCATCTGGGAAACCTGGGTGCCGCTCGACAATAACGCAACATATCTTGAGCTACAAATCTGGTACCCCACCAATCTGATACATCCTGGCGAGGAGGATCGAGGCTATCTGTTTCAGATAGAGCTGGGCACAAGAGGCGACACCGAGAGTGATGGTTTGGCTGCTGTCGAACTTGAAGTAAAAGCGTTAAGCAGGGCTGAAACCTTAACACTTGAAGTTGCAGGAAGCAGGCCGCTATGAACCCACAGGAAAAAATCTCAGCCTTGCCACAAGGTAAAGATGTTATGAACTGGAAAATCAAAACACTTGCTAGCTCGCCTAAAGAAATAATGATCATACAATCCATATTTATCACACTTTACTTAGCTGCGAGCTCACTTTATATTTGGGGAGGCTGGAAACCGTTTTTAGAAACACCTCATTTACTAGTAGGTACGATATTAGCGCTCGCCGGCATTCTTGCCTATTTCGTAGGCCTGCTCATCCGCCAAAAAACCATCTTCAACTACACCCTGAAAACCGATGGAGCCACAGTCGAGTATTACCTCCACTACCCCGACTTCGCCTCAAGCTTCTTCAAAGGCATCGCCATTTTCGTCATGCTGGTATTCGGACTCGTCGCCGTCATGACCGGATCGTTGCTCTTTCTGGTCGGCCCGGTGGCGATGGCCTTCATCGCCGCCATCAAACTGCTGAATTGGGAAAACCCTGTCCACCATCGACAAACCGCACCATGGCAACTGCACGAATTTGTCACGGTCGATCACAAACGCCTTATGGTCATTATCCATTGCGACGATATCACCACCGGCTTCGCCGCGCGCTTTCCCAGCAAGGCATTGATGGACAAGTACCTCGCCTTCCTGCGCGAGGTACTTCCAGCAAAGGTTGAATACATCGAAAAGGCTACCCACTGGTATCAGGGCTGATGCGACTCAGGCTTGAGCTGAAACTCACTGCAAGCCTGAGCAAGCGATCAAACTGCCATGGGCACCGTGAAGCGGAACTCGCTGCCCTCGCCCACCCGGCTTTGCGCTACCAGTTCTCCACCATGGGCCTTGACGATGCCCTGGGAGATGTAAAGGCCCAGGCCGGTGCCGGTCGGGTTGCCTTCCTTGACGGTCCAGTAGCGTTCGAAGATATGCGGCAACTGCTCGGGAGGGATACCCTCGCCGGAGTCCCGCACGGTGAACACGATTTCGGAGCCGTTGGACATGGCTGACACGTCGATCTTGCCCAGTTTCGGGGTGAATTTGATAGCGTTGCCAACCAGGTTGGACAGCACCTGGAACAGGCGCTCCGGGTCAGCATTGACCTTGATATCCGGCTCGGCGTTGAAGGAAATTTCGACGGATTTATCCATCGCCAGCGGGGCCAGCAAGGTATAGGCCTCCTCGAATATCTGGCTGACTTCCAGCGGCTGCGGCGTAATCGTGTAACGGCCTGCTTCGATTTTCGAGGTGTCGAGCAGGTCTTCCAGCAACACATTCATGCGGCTGGCCGCTTGCTGCATGGTATCGATTGCCGTGGAGATACGTCGCGACGTATGCGGCCCATCGGAGCTGAACGATTTCTGCATCATCCCGCAGAGCATGGAAATGACCGTCATAGGGTTACGCAAGTCATGGGACACAACCGCTACCAGTTCGTCGCGGGCGCGAACAGCCTGCTGCTCCCTGCGCACCTGACGGGCAAGGTCGTTTTCCAGCGCGGAGCGGCGCAGGTCATTGGCAGCGAACACGTCGCCATAGCTCCACTTCGTAGCGATCCCGGTCATCTCGACCTTCCAGATCTCAAACGAGGTGCGCGGCCGAAGACGCATGCCGCCTGCCGAGCTCTCCATATCCAGTGGTTTTTTCGGATTACCGCTCCACTGAACCGTTTCCTTGACCTCGGGACGAAACCAGATAACACCGTTGTCGACCGGCTTTGGCAGGCTCATCGCCAACACACCGCTGGCGATTGGCTGATAAGCCTCGGCAGGCGCATAGACACTGGATAGATGATGACTGGCATACACTGGTTCGCCACCAGCGATCATCCAGGCATGCAATGCACGTATGTCGGACGGCTCAGGGCAGATGCCGAAACAATGCGTTTGCCGGTCTTCGATGATGGCGACGCCGGTTGCGCCCACCATATCCATCAACAACTGTGGTTGCTGCGCCAGGCCATCGAAGACGTTTTCTTCGGACCCGGCCATGGCCAGATTCAATTGCTCGAGCGCCCTGACCTTCGCCTCTCGCTGACGGCTTATTTCCAGCGCTTCCATGGCGCTGATCTGCAGGGACAGCACTTGGCCGATCGCCTGGCAGGCACTGCGCAGTTCGTGGGACACGTACAGCGGCGTGCGGTTGCCGCAACTGATCAATCCCCACAACTTGCCGCCCTGAATCAGCGACACACTCATGGATGACAGCACGCCCATGTTCTTCATGTACTGGCAGTGGATCGGTGAAACACTGCGCAACGTCGAAAAACTCAGGTCAAGCTGCTGCTGAGTGTCCGGGCGCAGTTGAGGCACCAGGGGCACCGGGGTGTAATCGGCATCGGGAATAATGCGCAGCCAGTTGCGGCGATAGAGTTCGCGCGCCTGCTCGGGAATGTCCGATGCCGGGAAGAACAGACCGTTGAAGAGTTCCATGCTTGGCGCCGATGCTTCGGCGATCACCTGACCATGGCCCTCCTCTTCGAAACGGTAGATCAGCACCCGGTCGTAACCGGTCATTTTCTGGATCTCGCGAACGCTGACTTCATACAGGGTCTGCAGATCACTCGCAGCGTGCAGTTGACGCAACATGCGCCCCATGTTGCCGGTGCGCTCGGAATAACTGACCGATTGCGCATCCTTGCCCTGAATTTCGAGCTCCAGAACCAGAACGCCCTGATGGCGGTGCAGCAAGGCTTCGAACTCGATGCCGTTGATCGACATCAGCAGGCGTTGCGCGTCGATGAACGAATCATGAGCACTGGCGCTTCGGATCACGTCGGCCCAGCCAGCGCCCAGCACACAGTCCAGCCCCTTGCCGAGCACCTGCTCGGGCACATGGCCCAGCACGGTCTGCACATTGGCACTGACTTGCAGGATCGTCAGCTCGGGCTCTGTCAGGGTGAACAGCAGGCCATGAGGTTGAATGGCGCCGGGAAACTGAATGGGCTCATCCGCACAATTGGCCAGGAGGACTTCAAAGGCATCTTTGTCGAGTTGGCTCATAACAGTACCTCTTGACCCTCGAGCCAGTGCTCGAAACATGCAAATGTGGAGTGCGCTGCAAAAGCGGCGGCATCAGTAAAGGCAACTTCTCGGGGTACTTCATCCAGATGATCAAGAAACGCTTTCCAGCGAGGTCCGGTGCGGGCACCGTACACATCGAGAAAGGCCGTTCCACTTTGCTCATCCAGGCCCAGACGCTTGTTTATTTCGCGTCGCAACACTTGCCCGCCCAATGTCGCCCCTTCCAGCACATACATCACCCCCATACAGGCGCCGGGAGAATCAACAGCGGGTAACTGTTCGCAGCGGGGCAATTGGCCAATGTCATAATCGGACAGCCCCAACGCACGCAAATCCTCGACCAGCACAGGGGTTTTGACCCTCTCGATCGGGATAAGCTCCGCGGGGATCAAGGCACTGGCATGCAGGATCGCTTCAAGCGGTGCATAAAAACCGTAGTAAGCCTGAAGCAGGCGCAGGTAATGGGCGCGATCCAGAGCGGATGAAAAAAATGGCATGCGTTTTTCAAGCCTGACGTGCAACTGACTCGTCTCAGCACGCAGTGCATCAAGCAGTTTCGGCGGGGTAACAGATGAAAAACTTGCCGGCATCCAGGAAGGCTCTTGAGTGTGCAATGGGCAGAAAACGCATCCGAGCGAAAACAGGCCGCCAAAATACAGATTCAGAGCAAAATCTGACAGTTTTTTCCTGCGTTTGCGATGAAATACCACAATCCATAAAGAAAAAGAGTCAGGGTTACAAGACGACGGTCTACCACTCCCCGCGAAATACGCGCTCAACTAAAGACGATAGTCGAGAACCGAGCCCTATACGCGTTTGGTGCGCGCGCGGTTCACAGGAGCAAGCACTTTAACATCATCTAATTGCGATGCCATCCTCACGCAAGCCACCGACTCGACCGGCGGCTCGCGTGTGCCCCTGAATAAAGCCGGCTCTCTCCGTCAACGCACGTTCTGATACAGCATCATGCGCGAGGTTTCATGCAGACCGCGGGTCAGGTCGCGCAGCCGTTCGAACTCTTGCGGGTTCTGTTCGGCAACGTTGTCCAGCGGCGTGGGGGAAGACAGGTCGTGGAGCGTTGGCGAACTGCCGTCGTGCTCCATTTGCAGCAGGTAGTTGCGCGTGACACCGCCGATCAGCGGGAACGTACCTTCGCGCAGTACCAGCGGCACCACACGTTCACCTTCCGGAGCCGCCTGCTGAATGTCACGGCCCATGGTGCCGCTGGTGAAGTCCATCCCGGCCATCCCCGCCAGTGTCGGCAACAGATCGGCGAGGCCGACCGCTTCGTCGACGACCCGTGTGCCCAGCAGGCCAGGGGCGTGAATCAACAGCGGGACGTTGTTGCTCTCCAGGCCCAGTTGCTCGAACGCTGGCGCCATGTGCGGGATCTGGCTGATCCGCGTGTTGTGATCGCCAAACAGCACGAAGATGGTGTTTTCGTAGTAACCGCCCGCCTTGGCCAGTTCCATTAACCGTCCGATGTTGAAATCCAGCAGGCGCACGGCGTTGTACTGCTCCACGCTGCGCGAACCGGCGGCCTGGACCTGCTCCACGGTCTTGTCACTGACCTGAAAACCGTCGTTGTCCTGTGGAATGGTAAACGGCCGGTGATTGCCCGCGGTCTGCACGTAGGCAAAGAACGGTTTGTCGGCTGGCAACGCACGCAGGATCCGGTCGCTCTCCTTGAACAGATCAAGGTCGGAAATCCCCCAGACATCTACCTGCGGTGACTTCCAGTCGCGCTCGTCGTAGAGACGTACGTCATCGATACTGCGACGGATCAGGGCGTTCATGTTGGCCCAGCCGGAATTGCCACCAATCATGTACAGCTTCTCGTACCCCTTGAAGTCGTTGATGATGGTGTTTTGCCGGGTGAGCATCGGATGGCGCGTGGCGGTCTCCTGCCGGGTCACGTCGGGCACCCCGGTGATGCTCGCCCAGACCGTTTTCGCGGTGCCGGTAACCGGCACGTAAAAGTGCTTGAAGAACCAGCTTTGAGTGGCCAGATGGTCCAGGTTCGGCGTCGGGTTCAGCGGGTTGCCGTAGGCGCCGACGGCACTGGTGCCCAGCGATTCGAGCATGACGAACATGACATTCGGCGGTCGCTCGCCCGGCAGCCGGTATGGCTGCACGGTCTGGTGACGTTTGAAACTCAACCCCTGCACGTCTGGCTGGGGGACGCCCAGATAACGCGCGACCTGTTCATAGTGCTTACGCACCTGGGGTTCATCGAAGTTCGACTGCGAGACCTTGAGCGTGTCGTACAGGAACAACGCCGGGTTGAGTCCCAGCGCCGCCACCTGACTGTTACCGGAGAAGAACGCATCGCTCCAGCGCAGCGGTACCGGGTTTTCCAGATTGAGATTCTCGACCCGGCCCAACAGGCCGAGAAAGGTTGCACAGACCATCAGCGCCGAACCCCAGACCACGGACCCGCGTTTGATTGGCCTGGCCTCACGGTCCAGGGTGACACGCTCAAGCCTGATCAATACCCAGCCAAGCACTGCGACCGTGAGCAGCCAGCCGGCAGTGATCCACAACACCGGATAGGTCTGCCAGAGCATGTCCCGGGAAATCTGCGCATCCTCCAGATAGCGCAGCACGCTGGCGTTGAGCCTGACCCCGAGATAGGCGTAATGGCCGAAATCGACGATGTAAATCATCGTCAGGATCGCCAGCGCCACGATCAGATAGCCTCGCGCCAGCCAGCGCAAGGCACGCACGCTGATCAGGTTCCAGCCCGGCAACCAGAGCAGCAGCGCGATCGGCAGCAGTATCAGCAGCGCCAGGCGCAAGTCGAAGCGCAAGCCGATGCCCAGCGTCTGTGCGACTTCGCCATGCGTGAACAGCGTGCCCGGTTCAATGCCGGAAAACCCGTAGAAGAACACACCTCTCAGCAACGCCGACAGCAGGAACACCACCATGACCGCGCCCAGCCAATAATGCAGGCGTCGCGATTGCAACCAACTCATCGTCATTCCTCTAGACATTGCCGACAGACAGAGCGGCCGGACGGCGCGTCTCCATTGCACGGCGATAAACAAAACGGACAGCCAGGATCAGCAAGGCCCCACAACAGTAAAGGCCAAGCAGCGGATCGATCAGGTAATCCCAATAATTTTCCGATGGCTTGATGCGGAAAGTGAAGGCCAGCGTCGCAGCGCTGAGCATCACGGCGGCCAGCGCATTGCGCATAAAGACCAGTCCCAATGCGATGACAGCGACAATCATGATCATCGGCCTTGGGTTGTAGCCCCAGCGATACGGATCGAAATACGTCAGACCCAGCGTAGCCGGGTACAGGGTCAGTGCCAGCGCAGCGAACACCAACAGCATCACCCCGCGCCTGGACACGGCCAGTGGCTTGAGCACCCCCAGTCGCTGCAGGGTCAGCCAGCCCAGCAGCACTAGACTGCTGATGGCCAGGTCATCGGTCAGGCTACGGGCATAGGACGCCATCGACAGCCCGTCGATCGAGATCACACTCAAAAGCGAGGCGGCGGCCAGCAGTCCGCAGCGCCACCATAACGATGCGGTCAAGGGCGCCAACAGTACAAACAGGGTCCAGGCAAACGCCAGATGAGCCAATCCCAAAGCGATCATAAAAGTTGCTCCGCCAGCCAGGCCTCGTTGAAGCTGACATGCTTGATGAAGGTGTTATTCCATGAGTAGACCAGGTGATACAGGCCGTCCGGGCTACGGATGAAGTACGGGTATTCGTATTCGAAGTCGCAGCCCTGGGGCGAGCAGACGCGTTGGTCAAGATTGCTCAGAAACGCCTCTTCCATCGGTTGACGCAGTGCGCCACTGGAACTGCGGAAGCCCTCGCCGATCACCTCCTTGTACGCCTCGAGGGTAAACGGCGTGCCCAGCGGATCGGGCGACTTGTCGAAATCCATCAAGGGCCTCCAGACGTTCATCTCCTCGTCAGTGCCGTACAGGCTGAGCTTGAAGCGCCCCTCGCGCAGGTCATTGAGCGCCACCAGCAGCCCCCTGCCCGGCACACCGACCGCAGCCAGCGAAGAGTTGGGGTTGCTCGGGGTCAGCGGATACGGCTCGCTCCAGCTCTGCCCGCCGTCTTCGGTGCGGCTGGCCAGCACCCGGTGGAACGTCTCGCCGGCATAGCGCAACAAGGCCACGGCGCGCTGCCCATCCAAAGGCACCACAGTGGGCTGCAGGGAATTGTTGCCACGGCTGATGCGAAACTTGTCGATCACTTCACCGTCGGCGCTCAGGTACAGGTATTCGGCAAACTTGCCGAGAAACTCGTGATAGACCGGCAGGCCGATCGAACCGTCGGCATGAAACACCGGCGCGCCGCGCACCAGCGTACTGATGTTCAGAAACGGCGTTGTCACCAGTTGCCACGGCGGCGACCAGCTGGCTCCCATGTCGCTGGAGACCATGGCGTTGACCGTACTGCCCGCCCAGCCGCCGACCGAAACTGAAACGTAGAACAGCCACAGGCGATTGTCCGGAGCCAGGGCGATCACCGGATTGCCCAGCTTGCGGATGTATTTGCCGGTCCCCGACTGGGTGGACTCACGGGTTGCCAGCACCTGCTCGCCGCCCCACTCGCCACTGGCCGCATCGAAGCGCGAGGTGCGTATTTCAACGTCGCCCGCCCCTTCGCGAGAACCGGCGAACCATACCGACATCAGGTCGCCGCCGGGCAACGCTGTCACGGCTGAGGAATGCACGAAGTCGTCCAGGTCGGAAGACGCGAAACGCGACATATAGGACGCCTTGGGCGCCACGCTCTCAGCGCCAACTGGCGCGGGGCTTACCGCAAAGGGCGCAATACGGTGCTGTGGATGGCTGAGCCACGCACTGAGAAAAATCGCCACAACAATCAGGCCTGCGCTCCATGCAGCAAGGTTTCGGGAAATAACACGCATCGGGAGGCATCACTGTAAAGAGGAACAAAGGTGTGGTTTCAGCGATGGCGATCTTCGGGCAACGGACGTCGTTTGCCAGTCAGCATCGACAGGGGCAGGTTGTCACGCACCTGAAAGCTTTCGAAGATGGCGGCGGTCATGTGCAGCACCACCAGGGCACACAAGGTGTTGGCGAGAATTTCATGGATGTCCTGCGGCCAGTCGGCGCCCCACAAGGCATCGACCTCTTCCATCAGAAAACCGGTCAGGCCCATGCCGAAGATCAGCACCATCATGAGTACCATGACCAGCGAGCCGAGCGGGGAATGGCCGAGCCGATGGATCGGCCGCCGGTCGATCAGCGAGCGCATGTGCGCACGCAGGCGCGCCGGATGTGGCCAGAAATCACTCCAGCGTGCGCTGCGCGGCCCGATGAATCCCCACACCACGCGCACCGCCAGCCAGGCAACCGCGTAATAGCCCAGCCAGATATGCCAGTCGCCACCTGCTTCATTGAAGAAATAATTGGCAACGAAGACACCCGCGATCGAGACGTGAAACAGCCTGACCAGCGGGTCCCACAGGCGCAGGGAAACACGGCTCATTACTTGGTCTCGGTCTTGACCGCTTTACCCGTCACCGGATCGTGATAGATCTCGACCTTGCGCTTGTCCTTGTCGAAACCATAGATTTCGTAGCAGTTGCCGTCAGTCACCTTGAATTTGCTGATCTCGTAACCCTGAGCCTTGAGCTGCTCCTGGAATTTGGCCTGATCCTGCCATTGGGACTTGTCAGCCGTGGTGCATTGCGGCCCGGCAAGTGCCAGCGGGCTGGCCAGACACAGGGAAATCAGCAGGACTTTACGCATGACAGATACTCGCAAGCAGTTAAGGAGCGCCTACTGTGCGAAACGAATCTTAGGAAAAGCTTAATACGTAATAGCTCGTAACATCTTCCCGGACACACGGCACTTCGCGCTACTGCCTGCTGACGGCATCATGGCGCCCTTCTTCCCACACTCACCGGTCAAACCCTATGCGCCTGCTTCTCGTCGAGGATGATCGAGCCATTGGTCAAGGCATCCGCGTGGCCCTGAATACCGAGGGCTATACCCTCGACTGGCTGGAGGACGGACTGAGCGCGCTGCACGCTTTGCGCAGCGAGCCATTCGACCTGTTGCTGCTCGACCTCGGATTGCCGCGCATGGATGGCCTGGACCTGCTGCGCCAGTTACGCGCCGAAGCACTCACCCTGCCGGTATTGATCCTGACCGCGCGCGACGGGACTGCCGACCGTATTGCCGGTCTGGATGCCGGTGCGGACGACTACCTGATCAAGCCATTCGACGTCGATGAACTGAAAGCCCGGGTCCGCGCCCTGCTCAGGCGCAGCCAGGGCCGTGCGCAACCGCTGCTGGAGCACGCGGGCATCAGCCTCGACCCGGCGTCGCAACAGGTCAGCTTCAAGGGCAGCGAAGTACCGATGACGCCGATGGAGTACCAGTTGCTGCATCAACTGATGATCCGCCCCGGTAAAGTGGTCACCCGCGAGCGTTTGTCCAATACCCTGTACGGCTGGCAGGACAAGGTCGAAAGCAACACGCTGGAAGTGCTGATTCACAACCTGCGCAAGAAGCTGTCCACCGAGCTGATCCGTACCGTGCGCGGCGTCGGCTACCTGCTGGAGCTCAAGGCATGACCTCGGTACGCGCGCGCATTCTGATCCCGGTACTGATGCTGTTGCTGCTCGGCGACCTGACCATCAGCCTGCTCGCCCTGCGCGACAGCCATCACGAAATCGAAGAAGTCTACGATGCACAGCTGGCCCAGAGTGCACGCCTGCTACAAGGTGTGCTGCGTCAGCGCGCAGCGGGTGAGCAGGACCTCGACAAGCTGTATCAGGCGTTCGATCAGGCCATGAGCCGGGTCGGCACCAGCGGCGTGGCCCACCCCTACGAAACCCGGCTGACCTTTCAGGTCTGGCGTACCTCGGGCGAGCTGCTGGTGCGCTCGGCCGAAGCGCCGCTGCTCAGTGCACCTCCGGCAACCGAAGGCTCCCATGATCTGGTCGAGAACGGGCACGAGTGGTGCGGCTTTCTCCTCGCCGATCCACAGCAGGGTTTTCTGATTTGGGTGGGTGAGCGCGATGACGTGCGCCAGGATCTGATTCAGCGCATTGTCAGTCACACGCTGTGGCCGACGCTGATCGGTGTGCCGCTGCTGGTGGTGGCGATCTGGCTGGCTATCGGCTGGGGCCTGCGCCCGCTGCAAGCGATGGCCAGAGTCATCCGCAAACGCGATGCCGAGAGCCTCGAACCGCTTGATGTAACGCCCCTGCCCAAAGAACTGGAGCCCATGCAGTACGCGCTCAATCGTCTGCTGACCCAGATCGAAAGTGTGCTGGAACGCGAGCGACGCTTTATCGCCGACGCGGCCCACGAACTGCGTACACCGCTGACCATCCTGCGCATCCACGCGCAGAACGCGCGCCAGGCCGAAACCCCGGAGCAACGCCTGGAAGCACTGGATTTCCTCGTCCATGGCGTCGATCGCGCCGCCCGCCTGGCCAGCCAGCTATTGACCATGGCACGCCTGGAACCGCGTCTTGAAGTCAGCCAGTTACAGACCTTCGAGCTGAACACGCTGGTACGCGAGGAGATGGCCGAACTCACGCCACTGGCCCTGGAAAAGCGCGTCGATCTGGTGTTTGAGGAAGGCGAGGATTGCGTGATCCGCAGCGACCCGGCAGCCATCACCATTGCCCTGCAGAACCTGCTGACCAATGCGCTGAATTTCGCCCCGACCGCCAGCGAGATTCGCGTCGCCCTGCACGCCCAGGAAGATGGCAGCGCACACCTGTCAGTCGAAGACGCAGGGCCGGGTATCGACGAACAACAGAAGGCGCGCCTGTTCGAACGCTTTTACAGTCAGGGTCACAGCAATGGCGCAGGGCTGGGGCTGGCGATCGTCGACATGATCGTGCGCAAACTGGAAAGCAGCCTGCACCTGCGCAACTCGGCGCAGGGCGGACTGTGTGCAGAGCTGCGCATCAAGAGCAGGACGAGCTGAACCCGCTCGGCTCAAAGCACCACGCGCAGGCATTGCCCGGCGTGATACAGGGTGAAACCCGTGTCGTAGGCCAGGCTGCGCAGCGAACTGCCCAAGACCTTTTTGCCGCTTGAGAAACTCATCGGCAGTGCAGTCGCATCGTTAGTCAGCAGGTAATCGGCAAAGCATTTGCCCACCAGCGTTCCGGTGGTCACCCCCCGACCATTGAAACCGGTCGCCGCCAGCAAGCCTGGCGCAGGTTCGAAGAGACGCAACAAGTGGTCAGGCGTGAAGCCGATGCGCCCGGTCCAGGTGCTCTGCCACTCGACCCGGCCCAGTTGCGGGAAGTAATGCTGCTGGACGCGATCCGCCCACTGACGAATGAACCACAGCGGATAATTGCCGGCGTTACCCAAGCTGCCCAGCAGCAGGCGCCCATGGGCATCACGACGAATGTTGCTGAGCACCGTGCGCGTATCCCACGAACCCTGCCCGCCGCGCAGAATCTGCGCCTGCTCGGCACCGCTGAGTGGCTGCGAAGCGACCTGATAGTAGTAACCCGTGAAGATGTGATCCTTGATATCGGTCCATTCGCCTTCGGTGTAGGCATTGGACGCGATGATCACTTTCTCGGCGCGCACACTGCCGGCAGCAGTAGAGACCTTCCAGCCGTCAGCGGTGCGTTGCAAGCCGTTGACAGGAGAATCGCCAAACACTTGCCCACTCCGCGCCACCACGTTGAGCGCCATGCCCGAGACATAGGCCATCGGGTTCACCGTGCCGGCGCGGTGATCGAGTAACGCACCGCTGACCTTGTCGGTGCCACAGGCGTCTTCGCAGGGTTTGCCGGTCAGTAATTCGACGTTGGCACCGCGCCGCTGCCACTGTGCGGCACGGCTGCGCAAGTCAGCCAGGCCCTTGGCGTTATGCGCCATGTGCAGGTTGCCGGTGCGCGTGTCCTGACAATCGATGCGGTACTGGTCGATGGTCGCGAACACCAGAGCCGGCGCCGCGCCCAATGCGCTATTCAGTCGGCTGGCCTCGACGCTGCCCAGTACCTTGTCCAACTGATCGGGCGCCACCCAGGTCCCGGCATTCACCAGACCGACGTTGCGTCCGGAACCGCCATGCCCGACCTGATGCGCTTCGACCACGCACACCGATTTGCCGCCTTCCAGCAAGCGCAACGCCGCCGACAGACCGGTAAACCCGGCGCCGATGATGCACACGTCGGCGCTCCGCTCGCCGCTCAGGGCCGGGCTGACCGGACGTTGCGGAGTCAATTGTTCCCACAGACAGCCTTCAGCAAACTGCACCATCGAAAAACTCCAGCAGTGTCGGTAACAAGCGCCCGGTTCACATCAGTCGAAAACAATGCCCTGAGCCAGCGGCAATTCGCGGGAATAGTTGACGGTGTTGGTCTGACGGCGCATGTAGGCGCGCCACGAATCGGAGCCGGACTCGCGACCGCCACCGGTTTCCTTCTCGCCACCAAATGCCCCGCCGATTTCCGCACCGCTGGTGCCGATATTGACGTTGGCAATCCCGCAATCGCTGCCCGCGGCGCTCTGGAAAGCCTCGGCCTCACGCAGGTCGGTAGTGAAAATGCACGACGACAGGCCCTGCGGCACTTCGTTGTTCAGGCGCAGGGCCTCTTCGAAGTCGTCGTAGGCCAGCACGTAGAGAATCGGCGCGAAGGTTTCGTGACGCACGACGTCGCTCTGGCCAGGCATTTCGGCAATGGCCGGCGTGACGTAGTAGCCGTTCGGGTATTTGTCCTGCAACTGACGCTCGCCACCGAACACCTGCCCGCCTTCGTCGCGGGCCTTGGTCAGCGCGTTCTGCATGGCCGAAAACGCTTGCTGGTCGATCAGCGGACCGATCAGATTGCCTTCGCGCGGATCACCGACGCGCACCTTGGCGTAGGCTGCCTTGACGCGGGCAACCACTTCATCCTTGATCGAACGATGCACGATCAGGCGGCGCAACGTGGTGCAACGCTGACCGGCGGTGCCTACCGCACTGAACAGAATGCCGCGCACGGCCAGGTCCAGATCGGCGCTCGGGGCCAGAATCATCGCGTTGTTGCCGCCCAGCTCCAGAATGCTGCGCCCGAAACGGGCGGCGACACGCGGCCCGACTTCACGACCCATGCGGGTGCTGCCGGTGGCGCTGATAAGTGGCACACGCGGATCATCGACCAGCGCTTCACCGGCGTCACGATCACCGATGACCAATTGCGCCAGTGCTGCGGGCGCATCACCGAAAATCTTCAGCGCCTTGTCGAACAGCGCCTGACAGGCCAGTGCCGTCAGCGGGGTCTTTTCCGAAGGTTTCCAGATCACCGGGTTGCCGCAGACCAGCGCCAGCGTGGTGTTCCAGGCCCAGACCGCGACCGGGAAGTTGAACGCGCTGATCACACCGACCACACCCAGCGGGTGCCAGGTTTCGCGCATGTGATGACCGGGACGCTCGGAGGCGATGGTCAGCCCGTACAGCTGACGCGACAGACCGACGGCGAAGTCGCAGATGTCGATCATTTCCTGCACTTCACCCAGACCTTCCTGAGTGATCTTGCCGGCCTCGACCGACACCAGTTCGCCCAGATCAGCCTTGTGCTCACGCAGCACTTCACCAAAGATCCGTACCAGCTCGCCACGCCGTGGGGCCGGCACTGTGCGCCACTTCAGAAACGCGCTGTGGGCACTGTCGATTCGCGCCACCACCTGTGCCTTGCCTTCAAGCGTGACCGAGGCAATCCGGCTGCCATCAATCGGGGTGTAAACCGGATAGTCCCCTTGTGTGTGGGCACTGTTCGCCACGCCCAGACGTGCTAGTAACTCGGCAACCATGTTGATTCTCCTGTCATGAAACCACGGTGGAAATCATCGATGACCTCAGTATCAAGCCACTCAGGGTCGGGCTACAAACGACGTTTTTGAAAAACATGATTCCTTTTAGGAATGAACTTCTGATCATTAGCAGCCAGAAAAGCCATTACATCGGGAATTATTGGAATGACCCGGTGATTTTATTTCGTTTGCGAGCGCTGCCCGATGTTTGTTTGGATAAGGCCATCATGATCACCCGGAGTCGGGGCCAGACCGATGAGCGAACACATCAGCGAATCCATTTCGTTTGTCCACAACATGACGCTGTCCCACGGCCGCAATGCCGAAGTCTGGGACACCGCCGGCAAACGCTACATCGACTTTGTCGGCGGCATCGGCGTGCTCAATCTGGGGCATTGCAACCCGCAGGTGGTCACGGCCATTCAGGATCAGGCAGCAAAGCTCACCCACTATTGCTTCAACGCCACGCCTCACGACCCGTACATCCGCTTCATGCAGCAGCTCACGCAGTTCGTACCGGTCAGTTATCCCCTCAGCGGCATGCTCACCAACAGCGGTGCGGAAGCGGCCGAAAATGCGTTGAAGATCGTACGTGGCGCTACTGGCCGTACTGCGGTCATCGCCTTCGACGGTGGCTTTCATGGCCGAACGCTGGCGACCCTGAACCTCAACGGCAAGGTAGCGCCCTATAAACAGAAAGTCGGCGCACTGCCCGGCCCGGTCTTTCACGTTCCGTTCCCCAGCAAGGACAATGGCGTGTCCACCGAGCAGGCACTCAAGGCCATGGACCGGCTGTTCAGCGTCGAGATCGACGTCAACGACGTGGGCTGCATCATCTTTGAGCCGGTGCAGGGCGAAGGCGGTTTTCTGGCCATGCAGCCGGACTTTGCCCAGGCATTACGAGCGTTCTGCGATAAACACGGCATCGTACTGATCGCCGATGAAATCCAGTCCGGCTTCGGCCGTACCGGGCAGCGTTTTGCGTTCAGCCGCCTGGGCATCGAGCCCGATCTGATTCTGCTGGGCAAAAGCATTGCGGGCGGCATTCCGCTGGGCGCCGTGGTAGGCCGCAAGCCGTTGCTGGACAACCTGCCCAAAGGCGGCCTGGGCGGCACCTATTCCGGCAACCCGATTGGCTGCGCAGCGGGCCTCGCGTCACTGGCGCAGATGACCGATGCCAACCTGTCCAGTTGGGGCGAGCAGCAGGAACACGCCATCGTTTCACGCTATGAAGCCTGGCGGGCGAGCAAACTGTCGCCGTACCTGGGCAGGCTGACCGGCGTTGGCTGCATGCGCGGTATCGAATTGATCACGGCGGAGGGCGAACCCGGTACCCGACAGCTCGCCGAGCTGCTGAGCTCGGCCAGGGACGCCGGTCTGCTGCTGATGCCCAGCGGCAAATCGCGGCACATTATCCGCCTGCTGATCCCGCTGACCATTGAGCCCGACGTGCTGCACGAAGGGCTGGATATTTTCGAGCGCTGCCTGGCAGCGCTGGCTTGAACCCGTACGGAGAAAACACCCTGATGAGCACAGCACGCTTTGCCGACCCGGATGAGATCCGCGCGGGCTTTTCTCGCGCCATGTCGCAGATGTACAAGCACGAAGTGCCGCTGTACGGCACGCTGATGGCGCTGGTGAGTGAAGTCAACGAACAGGTCATGAGCCATGACAGCAGTGTGCTGGACAGCTTGCGCCAGACCGGTGAAATCCAGCGCCTGGACATGGAACGGCACGGTGCGATCCGAGTCGGCACGGCACAGGAACTGGCCACCCTCGCCCGCCTGTTCGCGGTCATGGGCATGCAGCCGGTGGGGTACTACGACCTGAGCGCGGCGGGCGTGCCGGTTCACTCCACCGCTTTTCGCGCCGTGCATGAGCAGGCGCTGCAGGTCAGTCCGTTTCGCGTGTTCACCTCGTTGCTGCGTCTGGAGCTGATCGAAAGCGACGGCCTGCGTGAGTTCGCCAGTCAGGTGCTGGGCAAGCGCAGCATCTTCACGCCCGGCGCCCTGGCGTTAATCGACAAGCATGAAGCAGACGGCGGCTTGAGCGAAGCCGATGCGGCCGAGTTCATTCAGCAGGCGCTGGAAACCTTTCGCTGGCACAACACGGCGACGGTTTCGCTGGACGACTATCAGAAGCTGAACACTCAGCATCGCCTGATTGCTGATGTGGTGGCGTTTCGAGGTCCGCATATCAACCACCTGACGCCACGCACGCTGGACATCGATGCGGTTCAGGCCGGCATGCCTGGCAAGGGCATCACACCCAAGGCAGTGGTTGAAGGACCACCGCGTCGTCATTGCCCGATTCTGCTGCGCCAGACCAGCTTCAAGGCGCTGGAAGAACCGATTGCCTTCATCGGCCAGGGTGGCAGGCAGTCGGGCAGCCACTCGGCACGCTTCGGCGAGATCGAACAGCGTGGCGCTGCCCTGACGCCCAAAGGCCGCGAGCTGTATGACCGGCTGCTGAACGAGGCCCGCGATACGCTGGGCGAGTTCCCCAATGAGGCGAATGCCGCGCGTTATGCCAGGCTGCTGGAAGAGACGTTCAAGGCGTTCCCGGACAGCCACGCTGAAATGCGCAGGCAGGGTCTGGCCTACTTCCGCTATTTCCCGACCGAGTCAGGCGTTGCCGCGCGCGCATCCGGCAGTCTGGAGCAGCTTATCGAAGCAGGTCATGTGCGCTTCGAGCCACTGGTGTACGAAGACTTTTTGCCGGTCAGTGCGGCGGGCATCTTCCAGTCCAATCTGGGCGATAACGCACAGGCGCATTACGCGACGAATTCGAATCAGCAGGATTTCGAACGGGCGCTGGGACGCGGGACGCTCAACGAACTGGACCTGTACGCCGACACCCAGCGGCGCTCACTGGAGGAATGCGCCAGGGCGCTGGAGCTGAGCAGTCCCGCCTGCTAATTGGTGGGAGCTTGCTCGCGAAGACGATGTTTCAGGCGATGCTTTTTTGGCGCCCATACCGAATCTTTCGCGAACAAGTTCGCTCCTACGGCCTTCGGCCAGCATCAAACGCGCATTTGTGTATAACGATGAGCGCGCTGCGTCACATTCCCGGTTCGCTACCCCTTGGGCAAAAGGCCGTTTTGATTCTGCCCAACGGGCGTAGGAGCGGACTTGTCCGCGAAGGGGCCGCAAGCCTTCCCGAGAATGTATCGCCTGAAACATCGTCTTCGCGAACAAGTTCGCTCCTACGGCCTTCGGCCAGCATCAAACGCGCATTTGTGTATAACGATGAGCGCGCTGCGTCACATTCCCGGTTCGCTACCCCTTGGGCAAAAGGCCGTTTTGATTCTGCCCAACGGGCGTAGGAGCGGACTTGTCCGCGAAGGGGCCGCAAGCCTTCACGAGAATGTATCGCCTGAAACATCGTCTTCGCGAACAAGTTCGCTCCTACGGCCTTCGGCCAGCATCAAACGCGCATTTGTGTATAACGATGAGCGCGCTGCGTCACATTCCCAGTGCGTTCTGTGTTCTGTTTAAAGCAACGATAAATAAAATTCGCAATATTGGTGTGCAACCTCGTGCTATGCATACTGCGGTTGCGTGTGGACAGCAAAGTGCCGTATTCAAAGGCTCATCCCTTCAAATAGCGCACCCTGTGATCCCCTTGCAAAGGCTCGAAGCAGCCTGGGTCTGGATCACATTCAGACCTCATAAAAATACTTGGCCGGATAACGGTCTCCATGACTTCATGGACTTTTCAACGCTGCCCTGGCGCTTCACCGCGCCGACCTGAAAAACAGAATAACGATTGATAAGGCCTGAAAAAGGCCATTCAGCAGGCAAGGGGATCATCATGCAAAACTCACACGCTGCAGTGTCGGGTGACAATCAGGCCGTTTCATCGACGGTGAAACTGTATGTCTGGGCCGCCATTATCCTCATCATTGCCGAGATGATCGGCGCCATCAGTATCCCGCTGGGCCCCGGCAAGGTGGTGCTGTTGCCGATGGTGTGGGCGCTGTTGCTGGGCGCGATGATCGGCCTTGCCAGCCGCCGTATGCCGGGCACCATTGGCATCGACCACGGCACGCAATTGCGTTCGGCTTCCATCCTGCAACCTGCCCTGCTGCTGTTCATCGCCAAGCTCGGCCTGGTGGTCGGCGGCTCGCTGCCGGTGGTGTTCGCTTCCGGATGGGCGCTGATGTTTCAGGAGTTCGGCCACTTCGTCGGCACCGTGATGCTCGGTCTGCCGGTCGCACTGATGCTCGGTATCAAGCGCGAAGCCATCGGTGCGACCTTCTCGGTCGGCCGTGAGCCGAGCCTGGCAATCATCGGCGAGCGCTATGGCATGGACTCTCCTGAAGGCCGCGGCGTATTGGCCGAGTACTTGACGGGAACCCTGTTCGGCGCGCTGTTCATCGCCATTGTCGCCGGGTTTATCGCCAGCCTGGGGATCTTCCATCCCAACTCGCTGGCGATGGGCTCAGGCATCGGCTCGGGCAGCATGATGGCCGCCGCTGCCGGGGCGATTGCCGCGCAACAGACACCGGAAGTCGCCAAGGAAGTCATGACCCTGGCGGCAGCCTCGAACCTGATCACCACCACCATCGGCACCTACTTCACCCTGTTCATCTCCCTGCCACTGGCGGTCTGGGGCTATCGTGTGCTCGAGCCGCTGATCGGCCGCACCACCAAGGCGTCCATGAGCGAGGAAGGTCTGCGCCACAGCGACGTGTCGCTGGAGGTGCCGGAACTGGGCTGGTCGGGCAAGGTCAGTGCCTGGCTGGCGGCGGGTGCACTGGCGCTGATTGCCAACTATGTCGGCTACAAGACACTGTCAGGCGATGCCTTCACCGGCATGGGCATCATGATTTTCTGCGCCTTCGCGGGAGAGGTGCTGTGCAACCTGCTTCGCCGCAAGATCCCCGCAGTGTGCATGGTGTCACTGGTCGCGATGTTCCTGACCTCGCCAGCCTGCCCATGGGCCGCCGAAATTGCGCGGATCACTGGCTCGATCAACCTGCTGGCGGTCATTACCCCGATGCTGACCTTCGCCGGCCTGTCGATTGCCAAGGACCTCCCGGCCTTCCGCCGCCTGGGCTGGCGGATTGTGCTGGTGTCGTTCCTCGCCAACTTCGGTACGTTCATTGGCGCGGTATTGATCGCCGAGCTGTTCCATTGATCCGCACTGCCTGATTCGGCGCGAGTCAGCCCAGCGCCTCGTTCACCAGCCAGTCATGCACTGCGCGACGTGACGGGGTGCTGAGCGCCCCTTCGCGATAGGCCAGCACGTATTTCTTTCTGGCCTTGATAGGATGACCGAACGGCACGATCAGCAAGCCCTGCTCCAGTTCGTCGGTGATCAGCGCCTTGCGCGCAATGGCCACGCCCATGCCCATGCGCGCGGCGTCGATGGTCAGATGATTACGGTTGAACGTGTGGCCGCGACGCACGTCGATGCCATCGGCACCGATGGCCGTCAGGTAGAACTCCCACTCCGCGTATTCATAGCTGCCGCGCCAGGCGGTGATGTCGTGCAGCAACGGGAAGTGCACCAGCTGACTGGGCGTATCCAGCGGCGGCTTGCCCACCAGCAGGTCAGGCGAGCAGACCGCAAACAGCTCTTCCTCCAGCAAGGGCGTAGTCGACAACCCCGGATAGCTGCCGTCGTTCAGGTCGATGGCCAGATCGAAATCGTCATCACGCAACGACCCGCTGCTGTCCTCGGCAATGATCCGCAACTGGATGTCCGGAAACGCTGCCTGCAAGCGTGGCAGGCGCGGCATCAACCATTTGCTCAGGAATGATGGAATGCAGCGCAGCTTGAACACCCCGCCGATACGCCCGGAATACAGCAGGCGCAGTTCTTCGCTGATACGGCTCTGCACTTCGTTGGCGACCACCGCCAGACGCTGACCTTCAGCGGTCAGCTCAAGCCCGCGCCCGACCCGGTGAAACAGCGCAAAGCCCAGGCGCTCCTCGAGCTGGCGCATCTGCTGACTGATCGCGCCGGGGGTAACGTGCAATTCTTCCGCGCAGCGGGTGAAGGACAGGTGACGGGCCGCGCAGGCGAACACCTGTAGCCAGGCGTGCATCTGTGCGTTGAAGATTCTGCTCATTGAAGAGTTCCGCTAAAGCGTTGCATAGCAACAATCGTTTGTCGTTTCGACAGCCGAAGCCAAAGATGAGTAACAGAAAAAGGGGAATACCAAATTCCCGTGCATCATCTCACCTGAAGGACCTTCGTGATGGCTATCAGCGTCTTCGACATGTTCAAAATCGGCATCGGGCCGTCCAGTTCCCACACCGTCGGCCCTATGCGCGCCGGTGCGCTGTTCGTGACCGAGCTGCGCAACCACAACCGGTTGCACAGCGTAGAACGGATCGAGGTGCGATTGTACGGTTCTCTGTCAGCCACGGGCATCGGTCACGGCAGCGATCGCGCAACGGTCATGGGCCTGATGGGTGAGTGGCCGGACCAGATCGACCCTAGCCAGGTCAACCAGCGCATCGACGCGCTGCGTGCCGATAACCAGCTGATGCTGGCGGGCGAACAAGCCATCACCTTCGTCTGGGAACGGGACATGTGCCTGCTCGATGAAAGCCTCCCCTACCATCCCAACGGCATGACCCTGTGTGCCTACGGCAAGAACGGCGAACTCCACGAGCAGACCTATTATTCGGTGGGCGGCGGTTTTGTGATCGACGCCGAACAGGCCGCCAGCGGCGTGCTGGACAACGACACAACCGTCCTGCCCTATGATTTTTTCAGTGGCGCGCAGTTGCTCAAGCTATGCAAGACCCACGGCATGAGCATTTCCGAACTGATGATGGCCAACGAAAAGGTCTGGCGCAGCGAGGAAGAAATCCGCGAGAAAATCATGGTGATCTGGGCCGCGATGCGCGCCTGCGTCGACAAGGGTCTGGTGGAAACCGGCATCCTGCCCGGTGGCCTGAACGTGCGGCGACGTGCCTACCGCCTGCATCAGAACCTGCAGAACCTGGACAACCCCAACGTGATCGGCTCGACGCTGAGCGCCATGGAATGGGTCAACCTGTTCGCCCTCGCGGTCAACGAAGAAAACGCCGCAGGCGGGCGCATGGTGACGGCGCCCACCAACGGCGCGGCTGGCATCGTGCCCGCCGTGCTGCATTACTTCATGAAATTCAAACCCACGGCCAATGACGATGACGTGGTGCGCTTTTTCCTGAGCGCCGCTGCGGTCGGCATTCTGTGCAAGAAAAACGCCTCGATTTCCGGTGCCGAAGTCGGTTGTCAGGGTGAGGTAGGATCGGCCTGCGCGATGGCCGCAGCCGGTCTGGCAGAGATACTCGGCGCAACGCCCGAGCAGGTAGAGAACGCTGCGGAGATCGGCCTGGAGCATAATCTGGGTCTGACCTGCGACCCGGTCGGCGGGCTGGTGCAGATCCCCTGCATCGAGCGCAATGCGATTGCTGCCGTGAAAGCAATCAACGCTGCACAAATGGCCCTGCGCGGCGACGGCGAGCACCACATCTCGCTGGACCACGCCATCCGCACCATGCGCGACACTGGCGCCGACATGCACGACAAATACAAGGAAACCTCACGCGGCGGCCTGGCGGTCAACCTGATCGAGTGCTGACAGGCATTCATCGGCGTCGCGACGTATTCGAGAGCGTCAGGGACGGTACATTTCCTGCGGATGTACCGTCCTTTTCGCGAACCGGTTAGCTCTATGGCCTACGGCCAGAATCAAAGGCTGGCGTAAGCGCGCGAGCCATTCAAGCTACCGGCAAACACTGCTCCACCAGCGAGGTCCACACCGCAACGCCGGGTTCGATGACCTGGTCGTTGAAGTCGTAGTACGGGTTGTGCAACGCCGCCGACGGCTTCTCGCCGTCGACGCCCATCCAGATGTAGGCTCCCGGACAGGCGTGCAGCATGAAGGCGAAGTCTTCGGAGGCCATCGACGGGTTGCAGCCCCACTGCACTTTGGCCTCGCCCACTGCAGCGACTGCGGCACGACGGATCGTGGCTGCTGCTTCGACGTGGTTTTCGGTCACCGGGTAGCCGACGTTGTAGACCAGCTCGCCGCGTACGCCGAAGGCCGTCGGCAAACGCTCGACGAACTCGCCGATCAGGCGCTGAACCTTTTCCCGCACAGGGGTTTGCAGGCAACGCACGGTGCCACGCAGCGTGGCGGTTTCCGGGATCACGTTGATCGCCTCGCCGGCATTGAACTGAGTGATGCTGACCACCGCAGAATCGAGTGGCGACAGGCGCCGGGAGACGATGGTTTGCAGCCCCAGGACCAGTTCGGCCGCGGCCACGATCGGATCGTTGCCCTTGTCCGGCATGGCTGCGTGGCTGCCCTTGCCGGTCAGGATGATTTCAAAAGTGTCGAGCGACGCCATCATCGGCCCCGGATTGATCACCACCTTCCCCGCAGGCACACCCGGCCAGTTGTGCAGGCCGTAGATGGCTTCCATCGGAAAGCGCTCGAACAGCCCGTCTTCGATCATTCGCTGTGCGCCGCCGAGGTTCTCCTCGGCAGGCTGGAAGACGAAATGCACCGTGCCGCGAAAGCGCCGAGTCTCGGCCAGATGCCTGGCGGTGGCTAGCAGGATCGCGGTATGGCCATCGTGACCGCAGGCGTGCATGCAGCCCTTGTGGGTCGACTTGTGAACGCTGTCGCCCAGTTCCTGAATCGGCAAGGCGTCCATGTCGGCACGCAGGCCGATGGTCGGTCCGTCGCCGTTACGCAACGTGCCGACCACGCCAGTGCCGCCCAGACCACGGTGAATCTCGATGCCGAAACTGCTCAGCAGCTGTGCCACCTTGTCGGAGGTTTTCAGCTCCTGAAAGCCCAGTTCCGGCGCGGCATGAAGGGTGCGGCGCCACACGGTTGCTTCGTCAATCAACGTTTTTGAAATGGACATGTGCTTACTCCAGACTCGCGCCGTAGCCAAAGCTGGCGGCTGGCTTGGCGGCGGTTTCGACCCAGACGCTTTTCACTTCACTGTACTCGCGCAGGGCATCCAGACCGGAAGACCGGCCATAACCACTCTCACCATAGCCGCCGAACGGCGAACTGACGTGAATAGTCTTGTAACCGTTGACCCAGAAGGTCCCGGCCCGCACTTGTCTGGCAACGCGGTGAGCGCGGCCGACATCGCGGGTCCAGACACCACCGGCCAGGCCGAAACGGCTGTCGTTGGCGATGCGGATCGCATCTTCTTCGTCCTTGAATGGAATCGCCACCACCACCGGACCGAAGATTTCTTCCTGCGCGCAATAGAGCTCGTTTGAGCCTGCCAGAACGGTCGGGTTGATGTAGTAACCGGGCTTTTCCGGGATCGGATCAGCATGCTCGCCCACCAGCTTCGCGCCGTCTTTGAGCGCTTGCTCGACCATGTTTTTCACGTGATTGTATTGCTTGGCGTTGTTGATCGGGCCGATCTGGGTTTCAGGGTCGCTCGGATCACCAACCTTGAACTGCGTCGCAGCCACCGCCAGGGCATTGGTGAACTTCTCGAAGATCGACTCCTGCACCAGCAGCCGCGAACCGGAAACACAGCTCTGCCCGGCACCGGAAAAGATCGCAGCCTGGGCACCGCGCAAGGCGACTTCCAGGTCGGCATCGTCGAACACGATGTTGGCCGACTTGCCACCCAGTTCCAGCACCGCAGGAATGCAGCGCTGTGCCGCTGCCACGGCGATATGCCGGCCAGTGGCTGGCGAGCCGACGAACACCACCTTGCGAATGTCAGCCTTGGCAATGAACGCCTGGCCGATGGAATGACCGAAACCGGCAATCACGTTGACCAGCCCTTTCGGCACGCCGGCACGTTCGATCAGCACGCCGACCATCAGCGAGCTGAGCGGGGTCAGTTCCGACGGCTTGAGAATGACCGCGTTGCCCGCTGCAATCGCCGGGGCGATCTGCCAGCCACAGGTGAAGATCGGCGCATTCCAGGGTGTGATCTGCAACACAGTGCCCAGTGGTTCGTAGGTCACGTAGTTCAGGTGCGTGGTCGGCACCGGGATGATCTCGCCGTGCAGCTTGTCCGCCCAGCCTGCGTAATACTCGAACATCTCGGCCACTTTGAGCACTTCGACACGGGCATCGCGGATCGGCTTGTTGGCGGTCAGGGATTCGATCTGCGCGAGGTTTTCCAGCTCGTCACGAATCAGATTGCCCACCTGATACATGGCGCGGCCACGTGCCTGAGCGGTCAGTGCCCACCATTGTTGTTGCGCAGCTTTTGCGGCCTTGTCGGCCACTTCGACCAACGACTCGTCGGCGTCCGGGAAACTCAGCAGCAGGCTGTCGTCATGGGCATTGCGCACTTCGACGGGCGCGCCGTGGCCTTCGATGAACTGGCCGCCGACGTAGCTGGCGATGACACTGCGATCGCCCCAGTAAGGACGCATCAGTTCGAGGATTCTTGCAGTGCTCATCGCTTATTCTCCATGACCGTAAAGTTTGCCATCGGTGCGTTGCACGATGGCGCAGAAGTCTTCGTTGTCCGCCAGGGTTTCACTGCTGGCCTGCCACAACTGCGCGACGACGCGCGACAGCGGCAGGTCCATGTCCAGGCTGTCCGCCAGGTCGCTGGCCAGGCCGACGTCCTTGCGCATCAGGCCCATGGTGAAACCGGAGTCATACGCCTTGTTGAGTACCCAGGTCGGGAACATCACTTGCGTGGCACCGCTGCGTCCGGAACCGGCATTCAGGCCCTGCAGAAGTTTTTCCGGATCGACCCCTGCGCGCGCGGCCATCGCCACGGCTTCGGCAGTGCTGATCAGGTGACAGGCGGCGAGCATGTTGTTGGCGATCTTGGCGACGTTGCCTGCGCCACATTGCCCGACGTGCACGCGTGTCCCGCTCATGCCTTCCAGGACCGGCATGGCGCGCGCCAGGTCAGCGTCCTCGGCACCGATCACCATCGACATGGTGCCGGTGGCAGCGCCTTTCGGGCCGCCAGACACCGGAGCGTCGATGAACGCGATGCCGTTCTTCGCCAGTTCGGCGGCGACCTTGCGGCTCATTTCCGGCGTCGACGTCGTGGTATCGACGACAATAAGGCCCTTGCGCCCCACCTCGTTGATGCCGCCCGCGCCGAGGCACACCGACTCCACGTGCTCGGCCTTGGGCAGCGAGAGGATCAGAATGTCCACGTCTTGAATCAGTTGCGTGCGGTCGGCAACCGGCTTGACGCCCTTGCTTTCGGCCTGGGCCAGCGCGGCCTGCGACAGGTCGAAGCCGCTGACATCAAAGCCCTTGCCCGCCAGCGTGGCAGCCATGCCGCCGCCCATGTTGCCCAACCCGATCACACCTGCTTTCAAAGTCATGTCTGCATCCCGATCAAAGATTTTGTACGAATTAGAGGATGACGCTGCGAGCCCTTTCGGCCTGCAATGCGCTGATGATTCGAGTATGGACAGCGCTCTCCCCTCTCAGCAATAATCCAAAAATCGAATTTATGTTGCCTTTAGCGCAACACTGGAAGCCCATGAGCCTCGTTCAAGATCGACGCATCCTGTATTTTTTCGAAGCCGTACGATTGGGCAGCGTCCGGGCTGCCGCCGACTTCCTCAACGTTGCGCCTTCGGCGGTGAGCCGCCAGATCGCACAACTGGAACAGGAGCTGGGCTCTCCCCTGCTGGAGCGTCATCGACGCGGCGTCAAACCGACCGAGGCGGGCGACAAGGTGCTGGCCTACTACCGCCAGCGATTGACGCAGCAGGAGGTTTTGCTGGATTCGATTCAGGCCTTGAAAGGCTTGCACAGCGGCTCGGTGACGCTGGTCTCCGGGGAGGGTTTTCTGGAAAGTCTCGCGCAGCCGCTGGCCCGGTTTTCCGAGCTGTACCCCAGGATCGAACTGATCGTGAACGTCTGTGGCAGCAACGAAGTGATTCGCCAGGTGGTCGAGGATGAAGCGCACATCGGTCTGGTCTTCAACCCGGCTGCCGACCCGAAAATCCGCTCGCATGCGCATCAGCGTCAACCGGTCTGTGTGATCACCGCGCCAGATCATCCACTGGCCGAAGAACCTGGCCCGATACAGCTGCGGGCACTTGAAGACTACCGTGTCGCCCTGCCTGCCGTGTCTTACGGTATCCGCCAGATTCTGCTGCAAGCCGAGCATCAGTTGGGCATCACCGTGCAGCCGACGCTGACCTGCAGCACCTTCGCGATGCTCAAGCATTTCGCCATGCAGGGTGGCGTGACGTTGCTGCCGACCTTTGTCGTGGAGGAAGAAATAAAGGCCGGAAGATTGCGTGCCCTGCCCTTGCAGCATGAGGTGTTCAGCAGCCCGCAGACTCACCTGATCAGCCGATTGGGCCGTCAACTGAGTGTCGGCGCCAATCGCCTGATGGGCATGCTGTTGCAGGATATGACAGCGTTCCGCAACTGACCTACCGTTAGTCCCCACGTCAAGCAATCGCGCTGAACCAACAAAAACCTCATCGTTCATCTTCAGTAACGGACCGAATTTTTCTGCTATCACTGAGGATTAACCATGAGAGCTTTGACTTACCACGGCGCGAACAGTGTGAAGGTCGATACAGTGCCGGACCCTGTGATCGAGCAAACGGATGACATCATTCTGCGCGTCACGGCGACCGCTATCTGCGGTTCCGACCTGCACTTGTATCGCGGCAAAATCCCTACGGTTGAACACGGCGACATTTTTGGTCACGAGTTCATGGGCGTCGTGGAAGAAACCGGCTCGGCCGTCACGGCTGTGGCCAAAGGCGATCGCGTGGTGATCCCGTTTGTCATCGCCTGCGGCAGCTGCTTTTTCTGCAACCTCGACCAGTTCGCGGCCTGCGAAACCACCAACACCGGACGTGGCGCGATCCTCAACAAAAAGTCGATTCCACCAGGAGCGGCGCTGTTCGGCTTCAGCCATCTGTATGGCGGCGTCCCGGGCGGCCAGGCTGAATACGTGCGAGTGCCCAAGGCCAACGTCGGCCCGTTCAAGGTGCCGGGCACGCTGGCTGACGAGAAGGTTCTGTTCCTCTCCGATATTCTTCCCACCGCCTGGCAGGCTGTACTCAACGCCGGGATTGGCCAAGGCTCGACGGTTGCCATTTATGGGGCTGGCCCGGTCGGCCTGATGAGCGCAGCGTGCGCAAAAATGCTCGGCGCGGAGAAGATCTTCATGGTCGATCACCACCCGTATCGTCTGGCTTATGCGCAGAAAACCTACGGCGTGATCCCGATCAATTTTGATGACGACGATGATCCGGCCGACACGATCATTCGCCAGACCGCCGGCATGCGCGGTGTGGATGGCGTAGTGGACGCGGTGGGCTTCGAGGCCAAGGGCAGCACTACTGAAACCATTCTGGCCACGCTGAAACTGGAAGGCAGCAGTGGCAAGGCGTTGCGTCAGTGCATCGCGGCGGTAAGACGCGGTGGCGTAGTCAGTGTGCCAGGGGTTTATGCCGGGTTCATCCACGGCTTCATGTTCGGCGATGCGTTCGACAAGGGCCTGACCTTCAAAATGGGCCAGACCCACGTGCATCGCTTCATGCCTGAATTGCTGGAACACATCGAGGCCGGCCGCCTGGAACCCGAAGCCATCATCACTCACCGGATGTCACTGGAAGATGCGGCGAAGGGCTACAAGCTGTTCGACAAGAAGGAAGATGATTGCCGCAAGGTCATCCTGACGCCTGGCAACAACACGATTGTGGTGCCGGACGACACGACCGAAGCCCTGGTCGGGGGTGGCGTGCCGGCTATGTAAGGTACGGGTTCGCCTTTGATTCTGGCCTAAGGCCGCAGGAGCGAACGTGTTCGAGAACGGTATTTCAGACGATGTATGTTCATCGTTCATACCGCCCCCTTCGCGAACAAGTTCGCTCCTACGCCCTGCGGGCAGAAGCTTGAAAACGGTGTTTCAGACGATGTATGTTCATCGTTCATACCGCCCCCTTCGCGAACAAGTTCGCTCCTACGCCCTGCGGGCAGAAGCTTGAAAACGGTATTTCAGACGATGTATGTTCATCGTTCATACCGCCCCTTTCGCGAATACGTTCGCTCCTACGCCCTGCGGGCAGAAGCTTGAAAACGTCACTACCACGCAGAGCGCTCATCGTTATGCGCACGTTCGCTTTTGACTCTGGCCGCAGGCCGTAGGAGCGAACTTGTTCGCGAACGGTATTGCAGACGGTGTATGTTCATCGTTCATACCGCCCCTTTCGCGAATACGTTCGCTCCTACGCCCTGCGGGCAGAAGCTTGAAAATGTCACTACCACGCAGAGCGCTCATCGTTATGCGCACGTTCGCTTTTGACTCTGGCCGCAGGCCGTAGGAGCGAACTTGTTCGCGAACGGTATTGCATACGGTGTATGTTCATCGTTCATGCCGCCCCTTTCGCGAACACGTTCGCTCCTGCGCCCTCCGGGCAAACGCCATCACCGGCTCAGGTAGGCGAACCGGCCTTTGAACGGTTTGCCGATGGGGTCGGCAAGGTCGCCGTGTTTGCTGGTGGTCAGGCCCAGATCCACCAGTGATTCGGCCAGTTTCACCGCCGCAGCCACGCCGTCGATGACCGGCAGGCCGATCGCTTCGCTCAGTTGCCTGCCCAGATCCGCCATCCCGCCGCAACCCAGCACAATGGCTCCAGCCCCTTCTTCGTCACGGGCGCGACGGGCCTGTTCGGCCATGCATTCGATGAGCTCCGGTCCGCTTTCCTCCAGCGCCAGCACCGGCAGATCGATACAACGCACCGATGTGCACAACTCACTGAAGCCATAACGCTGCAATAGATGCTCGGCAATGATCCGCGTGCGGGTCAGCGTGGTGACCACGGCAAAACGGGTAGAAATCAGGCTGGCCATATGAAAGGCCGCTTCGGCGATGCCGATCACCGGGGCGCTGGCGTACTCGCGTGCCGCCAGCAGGCCAGGGTCGCCGAAACAGGCGATGATGTGCGCGTCGACCTGTTGCTCGCGCCCCTTGCGCACTTCTTCCAGCACGCCCAGCGTCGCTATCGCCTCATCGAAATGACCTTCGATGGACACCGGGCCATCCGCCGGACTGCAGGCGATGATCTGCGTGCCGGGGCGCGCCACGGCTTGCGCGGCCAGGCCGATCTTGTGGGTCATGGCTTCGCTGGTATTGGGGTTGATTACTTGAATACGCACCGGGACTCCTTCAGCGCCGTTTGAAAATGCTATGAAAATCCACCGTCTCGCTGAGCGGCGCATCCACATTCAGGCTGGCGCGAATGCGGCGCAAATGCTCGGCCATCCACTCGCGTGCCTGTTCGCCTTGCCCGCTTTCGAGCAAGGCCAGCAAGTCGACATGCTGGCCACAATCACAGCCGACACTGCGTCGCGAGCCGTACACCGCCACAATCAACGACGACCGCGTGGTGAGCTGCGCGACCTGTTCGGTCAACACCTGATTGCCCGCCAGCGCGCTCAACTGCACATGAAAGCGCGCCGACAGTTGAATCGCTTCGCTGTGGCGCCCGGCGTGTTGCGCCTCATGCTCCTGAGCGCAGAGCGCGCGCAGTGCCTCCAGACGCTGGCCGCTGACTCGCGTGGCGATATCGGCCATCAGCGCGGGCTCGATCAGTTGCCTGGCACCCAATACATCCTGTGCCTCCTGAGCCGACGGTTGCGCAACCTCTGCGCCGCGCTTGGGGCGCAAGGTCACCAGTCGTTCCAGCGCCAGACGCTGCAAGACCTTGCGAATGCCGGTGCGGCTGATCTCGAACACTTCGGCCAGGGCGTCCTCGGGCAAGCGCGTTCCCGGAGCGAGCCGGTGTTCGACGATAGCTTCCAGGACATGCTGGTAAATCTGTTCGTCACGGCCCTTTTCATCAGCGGCAGGCGTGAGAAACAACGGGGCACTGTCAGGTCGGATCATGGCTTCACATCACATTGGCATTACAGATCGTATACAAGAATAGTGCCTGATGCGGAACATGATGAGTAGCGCAATTTGAATAACACGCCAGCTAGCCACTCAACTGTAAACGCATGAATCGCACCGTAAATGAGCAAAAGCGCCCTGTTTACGTGCACTTCAAACACCTGCTCGGACTTGCCCGATTTACCCGCCTGTCTCAGTAGAAACGCCCTAAAACAAGACTCGCAGCCATTCCCTACCAACGAGAAATCGCATGGCACATGTTTTGCGTACACGATCGTATACAAAAAAATCATCGATCGTACTCCGATCCCGTTACGACACACCGAGGGAGTCAGGCAATGACAGATCAACGCCCAGCCGGGTACAGCCCGCGCCTGCACAACCACGATCTGGGGCCGGTGCCGCAGAAGTGGACCTGGTACAACATTCTGGCGTTCTGGATGAGCGACGTGCACAGCGTCGGCGGCTATGTTTTCGCCGCCAGTCTGTTCGCCCTGGGCCTGGCCAGCTGGCAGGTGCTGATCGCCCTGCTGGTGGGGATCTGCATCATTCAGGTGATTGCCAACCTGGTCGCCAAACCCAGTCAGCAAGCCGCCGTGCCCTACCCGGTCATCTGCCGCCTGGCTTTCGGCGTGTTCGGTGCCAACATTCCCGCCATCATTCGCGGGCTCATCGCCGTGGCGTGGTACGGCATTCAAACTTACCTGGCGTCCAGCGCACTGGTGATCGTGGTGCTGCGTTTCTTCCCGGAACTGGCCGCGTATCAAAGCGTGACGTTTCTCGGTCTGTCCTGGCTCGGCTGGTTCGGCTTTCTCGCGTTGTGGGTGGTGCAAGCCGCGGTGTTCTGGACAGGTATGGAATCGATCAGGCGCTTCATCGACTGGGCCGGCCCGGCCGTGTACGCGGTGATGTTCGCGCTGGCAGGCTGGATTGTCTGGCGCGCGGGCTGGGACAACATCAGTTTTACCCTGGCTGAAAAGGAGTTGTCCGGCTGGGCGGCGTTCGGCCAGGTGGTCATGGCCATTGCTCTGGTAGTCTCGTATTTCTCTGGGCCGACGCTAAACTTCGGTGATTTCAGCCGCTATTGCCGCAGCATGGCCGACGTGCGCCGCGGCAATTTCTGGGGTTTGCCGGTGAATTTTCTGGCGTTCTCACTGGTAACGGTGGTGATTGTTTCAGGCACGTTGCCGATTTTCGGTGAGATGATCCACGACCCGATCGCGACCGTTGCGCGCATCGACAACACCACGGCCGTGCTGCTCGGTGCCTTTACTTTCGTGACCGCTACGGTCGGCATCAACATCGTCGCCAACTTCGTTTCCCCCGCCTTCGACTTCGCCAACGTGGCGCCCAGCCGCATCAGCTGGCGTGCAGGCGGCATGATCGCTGCGGTGGCGTCGATCTTCATCACACCCTGGAACCTGTTCAACAACCCGGAAGTGATTCACTACACCCTGGACGTGCTGGCGGCCTGCATCGGCCCGCTGTTCGGCATCCTGCTGGTGGATTACTACCTGATCAAGAAGCAGCAAATCGATGTCGACGCCCTGTTCAATGACACGCCGAGCGGGCGCTACTGGTACACCAACGGCGTGAACTGGATCGCGGTCAAGGCATTGCTGCTCACCGCATTGGTCGGTCTGTGCTTCACCTTTGTCGAGTGGTTCAAGCCGATTGCCAACTTCGCCTGGTTTACCGGCTGCATCCTGGGCGGCGCAGTGTTTTATGCGCTGACTCGCTGGTCACCGGTGCAGGCTGCCAACCTGCCTGCGCCTGTCGGACAGCATTGAGGTGTTGGCAAGACGTTAAGTACTTGAATGAAACCAGCGCTTTCAGGTGATTCGCCAGCCCCGGCATGACCTGGAAGCGTTGCCCTGCCTGCTCCGCTGAGGCTTGCGCGCGCCTCAAATGATATTATTTTAATATCACCTCTACCTGAATCATGAAATGATCGAGTGTCACTGATCGCTTTGTCAGGCATCAGGCACAAAATAGAATAAATTTTGTACAACTTTCAGGCCGCTGCGCTGCCCTATGACTGAGTCTTTGTGAACCAGGCGTTCAAGTGGGTCGATAGTGATGAGCAATGATGTTTATGGCGGCAGGCCATTCGCCCCCCAGCCCCCCCTATCCTCGGCGCAAGAAGCGGCCGAGCGGCTGCAACTCACCCTCGATTCTGGGGCAGTTGTCGGCACTTGGGTGTGGGACATCATTGCCGATCAACTGACTGGCGATGAGCGTTTTGCCCGGACCTTCGGCTTGTGCCCGAAGCTGTGCGCCAAAGGTTTGCCACTGGAACTGGTGATTGCCTCCATTCATCCTGACGATTCGGCCAGAGTCGACAAGTCGATCGAGGAAGCGCTGCAGAGCAGCGAAACCTATCGATGCGAATACCGGGTTCTGCATGAAGACGGCATTTATCGCTGGATCGAAGCCAGCGGAAAAATCGAGCGCGACAGTCGCGGTAAACCTGTCCGCAGTCCGGGTGTATTGCTCGATATAGACAGCCGTCGTACTGCCGAAGAAGAGCGCGACCGGCTCAACGAGTTGTTGAGAATATTCACCGCTGCCGTTCCCGGCGTGGTCTACGCCAAGGATCTTGAGGGCCGCATGCTCGTTGCCAATCGTGGCACCGCTGACCTGATCGGCAAACCGCCCGAGTTTTTCATTGGCAAGACGGACCTCGATTTCCTGGATGACCAGCAACAGGCGCGGATCCTCATGGAAACCGACCGCCGGATCATGCAGAACAACGTCAGCGAACAGATCGAAGAACAGGTCAATCTGGCTGATGGCTCTGCAGCGATATGGCTCTCGACCAAAGCGCCCCTGCTCGATGAAAACGGCGAGGTGATCGGTCTGATCGGCTCATCCATCGATGTCACCGCCAGAAAAAAAGCCGAAGAGGCGGTCAGAGAGCTCAACCAGACACTTGAACAGCGCATCGAACAGGCAGTTTTCGAACGCGAGCAAATCGAAGATGCCCTGCGCCACTCGCAGAAGATGGATGCCGTCGGGCAACTGACGGGGGGCATCGCCCATGACTTCAACAATCTGCTGGCCGGCATTTCCGGCAGCCTGGAACTGATCACCAAACGCTTGGCCCAGGGCCGCGTCGGTGACGTAGACCGTTACGTGTCGGTCGCCCAGGGCGCGGTACGCCGCGCGGCGTCGCTGACTCACCGCCTGCTGGCGTTCTCTCGACGCCAGACACTGTCGCCGAGAGCCACCGATGTCAACGGCTTGATTCATGACATGGAAGAGCTGATCGCCCGTACCGTCGGCCCGGAGATAGACATAAAGGTCGTTGCGCAGAATGACCTGTGGCCCGCGCTGATCGATCATGCCCAGCTGGAAAGCTCGCTGCTGAACCTGTGCCTGAACGCCCGTGACGCGATGCCCAACGGCGGGCGCATTATCATCGAGACCGCCAATGCGTCCCTTGAAGAGTGCACCGACCCGGACCACGGTATTCCCGCCGGCGAGCATCTGAGCATCCGCGTGACCGACACGGGCATCGGCATGAGCCCGGACATCGCCGCCAAAGCCTTTGAACCGTTCTTCACCACCAAGGCCATAGGTGCCGGCACCGGTCTCGGGCTGTCGATGGTGTATGGCTTTGTGCGCCAGTCCGGGGGGCAGATTCGCGTCGAGTCGATCGAAGGCCAGGGCACCAGCGTGGTCATGCACCTGCCCCGCCACACCGCTGAAAATGCTCCGCGCCCCGTCGAGCCGGAAGTCATCGAAGAACCGCCGCATCACACCGGCGAAACCGTTCTGATCGTGGACGACGAACCCTCGGTGAGGATGCTCGTCGCCGAAGTCATCAGCGGTCTGGGCTACAACTGCCTGGAAGCGGCAGACGCACAGTCAGGTTTGCAGATCCTGCAGTCGGACACACGCATCGACCTGCTGATCAGTGACATAGGCTTGCCAGGCGGTATGAATGGCCGGGAAATGGCCGATGCGGCCGGTGACTGTCGACCAGGCCTGCCGACCCTGTTCATCACCGGTTACGCCAAGACGTCGGTGCTGGACGATTGCCACCTGCGGCCCTGCACGCAAGTGCTGACCAAGCCGTTCGGGCTGGACGCGCTGGCCGGACGAGTGACAGGCCTGATCGGCGCTGACGCGGTCGCCCGCGGATATTCGTAGGGTGAATCCGACCACGCCAGATGGTCGGTATTTTGTGGTCAAAGGGCAACTCTGGCGGTGCTCCAATCCCTCTTTGAGCGACGACGTCCGCCAGCATCTGGTGGATGATCTGATGGCTGCGCGTCGTGCAGTCAAAGCCGCCAAGGCATCCGAAGACCCCGCAGCCCTGAAGGCGGCTCGTGCCAGTGTCGACAAGGCCAAAGTTGCACTGGGCGAGCGCGGTGAAGTCTGGTGGACCGATGGCGCCGAGGATTTCAATCGGCGCAAGGTAAAAAACACACCTTATGCACAGTGGTATGCAGAGCATGAGGCGTCGGAAAAACAGACAAGCAGTGAGTAAGCACGTTCATGCCATAACACGTGATGATCGACACCATTGTGCTGCTCGCTCACTTGTTTATTTGACACGCCTTTTCTCCGCAGAGGGGCGGTAGCCGAAGTAGGAGCTGTAACACTTGCTGAAATGGCTCGGCGATACAAATCCGCACGCCACCAGCACTTCGGTTTGAGACAACTCGGTGTGCTGTAGCAACCGCCGAGCTTCGGTGATGCGAAGTTCCAGATAATAGCGCTGCGGTGTAGTGCCTAATTGCTCTTTGAACAACCGCTCGAGCTGACGTCGCGAACGCCCTCCATAAACGGCCAGCTCTTCCATTTCCAGAGGCTCCTCCAGATTCGACTCCATGAGCCGAATCACTTCGCGCAAAGGAGCGCTCACGGACAGTAACGGCGAGGTTTTGATACGCCGGTATCTGGACTCTTCGAATGACAGAATGTCTTCAATACCCTCTACCAGCGCCTTGCCATGCAGACCTTTGATCCACTCCAAAGCCATATGATAGGCGCCTGTCGGACTTGATGCGGTCAGTCGGTCCCGGTCTGCGACATGCGCTTCACTGGTGACCTGGCCCACGCTGGCAATTTCCGCGAGAGCGGGTCGATGCTCCGGGTGAATCGCGCATCGGTAGCCATCCAGCAAGCCGGCCCGCCCGAGGAACCAGGCACCATTCCATAATCCTGCCAGGGTTACCCCCTGAGAGGCAGCGTCGCGCAATAAGCGGATCAGGCTATCGCTTGCCTTCAACTCGGTGCGATAGCCTCCGCAGATGACCAGCAGGTCCAGTCCTGCAAGGCTGTCACGCCCAAACAGCTCGTCCGGGCGAATCACCAGCCCAAGATCGCTGACCACCTCGCCTTCGCCAAGACCCAGCGTGGTGGTCGAAAACAGATCTCGTCGCAGCAGATTGGCCGTGACAATGGCGTCCAGCACTTGAGTGAAAGCAGGCAGCGAAAAGTGCTCCAGCAGAAGAAAACCGGCACGCGTTTGCCGCCTGGACCCGAGGGTTTCCTCTTGCAGAAAGCGAAGGTTTTTTCCTTGCATTGCGTCGCTGAATTTACGCCTGGCGATCACTTGAAACCTCGCTTGATTCACGCCAATTGAACACCACTCTTGCCGATGTACCTGTGCCGCCTGGTGAACGGTCCATGTCTTTTATCCCCATAAAAACCGCAGAGCTCAGGAAGCGTGAGACGTTGCAGAAAGGTATACATTGAAAACACGCGCTGAATGCGTTCCATGCACTTCGTTTTTGTTTTCGTGACGTTATCAAAACATCATGAAAAACGCTGCGTCGCTTTCCGAAATGAATCCTGTCGTTTTGTGCACCGTCTATTTATATGACGGTCGGCATTCATTAATCAGCCTGCCAGCCGATAACACGCCGTTGCGTGCGCAGTACATCATTTCCGAGTAATACCTAAAGGCTCATACCGGCATGAGAAAATCGTTAAAATTCAGTCATAAAATCCTCTTGGCGGCGTCCCTTGTGGTGATCGCCGCCTTCACCCTGTTCACCTTCTATAACGATTATCTGCAGCGCAATGCGTTGCGCGTCCAGCTCAAGGAGAACCTTAACCAGACGGGCGAAAGCACCGCCGGCAATATCCGTAACTGGCTTTCAGGGCGAATTCTTCTGGTAGAGAACCTGGCGGAAAACGCCTCTTCGCCTCAGTCCCCGGAAGAGCAGAATCGGGTGCTCGGCCAACCCACGCTGATCGCCACCTTCATGAGCATTTACCAGGGCAGAAGTGATGGCTCCTTCGTCACCCAGCCGCCTGATGACATGCCGGCCGATTACGACCCCAGAACCCGGCCGTGGTATGTCGATGCCGTTCGCGCCGGCAAAACCATCCTCACCGAGCCGTATCTGGACGCCGTGACCAAGGGCTTGATCGTGACCCTTGCCACACCGATCAAGGGTGAGTCTGGCGTGGCCGGTGTGATTGGCGGCGACCTGAGCCTGGAAATCCTGGTGAAGATGATCAGTTCGCTGCGGCTGCATGGCGACGGATACGCGTTTCTGGTCGACGCGAATGGCCGCATCCTGGTTCATCCGGACACCTCACTGGTGATGAAGACGCTGGCCGAAGTCTACCCGGCGAACACGCCCAGGCTGTCGCAAGACCTGAGTGAAAGCGAGCATGCCGGCAAGACTCAGATCCTGACCTTCGCTCACGTGGACGGCCTGCCGTCGGTCAACTGGTACGTCGGTGTAGCGATGGATAAAGACATCGCCTACGCGGCACTGGGCGAGTTCAGAAACTCGGCCATCGTGGCCACTGTGATTGCGGTGGTGCTGATCATCCTGCTGCTGGGCATGCTCCTGAGTGTCCTGCTGCGCCCATTGAATCTGATGGGTCGCGCCATGCACGATATCGCTGCCGGCGAAGGTGATCTGACCAAGCGTCTGATCATCGAGAGCCAGGACGAGTTCGGGCATCTGGGCAATGGTTTCAACCTCTTTGTAGAACGAATCCATGACTCGATGCGTGAAGTCGCCTCCTCCACCGTGCAGCTCAATGAAGTTGCCCAGCGGGTACTGAATGCGTCCAACTCATCGATGCTCAACTCCGATCAACAGTCCCACCGCACCAACAGCGTCGCCGCAGCCATCAATGAACTGGGCGCCGCAACGCAGGAGATTGCCCAGAATGCCGCGCGCGCATCGGGTCACTCCAGCGATGCACGGACACTGGCGTCGGACGGGCAGGATGTGGTCGGGCAGAACATCTCGGCCATGAGCCGTCTTTCCAAGCGCATCAGCAGCGCAAGCGAGCAGATCGAAACGCTGAATACCAAAACAGCCAACATCGGCCAGATCCTGGACGTGATTACCGGCATCTCGCAACAGACCAATCTATTGGCCCTCAATGCCGCCATCGAGGCCGCGCGTGCGGGTGAGGCCGGCAGAGGTTTTGCCGTGGTCGCCGATGAAGTCCGCAGCCTGGCGCACCGAACCCAGGAATCAGCGAGCCAGGTGCAAGAGATGATCGAGCAACTGCAATCCGGTGCTCGTGAAGCCGTGTCGATCATGAACGACAGCCAGCGCGAAAGCGTTGAAACGGTCGAGATTGCCAACAAGGCCGTGACAAGTCTGGAAAACGTCACCGAGCGTATCGGCGAAATCGACGGCATGAACCAGTCGGTGGCGACTGCCACCGAAGAGCAGACCGCCGTCGTTGAAGCGATTAACGTGGACATCACCGAGATCAATACGCTGAACCAGCAAGGCGTAGAGAACCTGAACGCGACCCTGCGTGCGTGCACTGACCTTGAACAGCAGTCCACCCGGCTGACGCAACTGGTGGGCAGTTTCCGAATCTGAGGTGCCAAGGCCGCTGCCGGGAACTGTTCGGCAGCGGCCTGCCTTGCATAGATGTCGGGGAATAGCGCCAATCTCTCGTTTTGGCGGTATGGTTATGCTTTCTTATGAGGGTGATCCATGGCCGTCCAAAACCCCAACAGTTCTCAAAAGCACCTGGCGGTGCTGATCGATGCCGACAATGCGCCAGCAGCGATCGTAGAAGGCCTTTTCGAAGAGATCGCCAAATATGGCGTGGCCAGCGTCAAACGCATCTATGGTGACTGGACCGGCCCGCAACTCGGCGGCTGGAAGAAAGTTCTGCTCGACTACTCCATCCAGCCCATCCAGCAGTTCGCCTACACCAAAGGCAAGAATGCCACTGACAGCTCATTGATAATCGACGCTATGGACTTGCTCTACACGCGTCGTTTCGACGGGTTCTGCCTGGTGTCCAGCGACAGTGACTTCACACGCCTGGCTTCACGTTTGCGTGAGGAAGGTCTGACCGTTTATGGCTTTGGCGAAGAAAAGACACCCAAACCCTTCGTGGCGGCCTGCGACAAGTTCATCTACATCGAATTGCTTCGTGAAGAGATCACCACACCGGCCACCGGAGACTCTACGCCGGATGCAGCTGCAACACCGAGCAACGTCAAATCAGTGGCAACCGAGCCGAGCAAGAAACCCAAAGCCCCTGTGGGCTTCATTGCAAAGATAATGGACGATATTGCTGATGAAGACGGCTGGGCACCCTTGGGCGCCATTGGCACGAACATCACCAAACTGCGGCCTGAGTTCGATCCTCGTACCCATGGCTACAAGAAACTGAGCGATTTGATCAAAGGCTATCCACAAACGTTCGAGCTACAGGCCCGTCCGGCCTCGGGCGGAACGGCAGTGCTTTACGCGCGGCATAAACTGCAGGGCAAGTGAGGTTCGTCAGTCCGGGACTGACGGTTGCGACTGTCGGTTCTTTCCTGACGCTGTAGCTGGAACGGCACCGTCGATCACATGTAAAAAAGGTCAGCCTGAAAACTCCGGTCTTCCAGTACGGCCGCACCTGTCTCGGTAACACCAAGAACAATGTGCTGGACATAGGGAAACGAGATGTCGTGCTCCAGCACAGCGGCTGAAACCAGCAGCCCCTCTTTGACCAGCTCATCAATCATGGCCATAAAATCCCCGGCCGCCGGCACTTCTGATTGAAGACGTATCAACGCGAGATAAATTTGACCGGACGTCAACTTTCCAGGGCGAACGAAGTTCGCGCTGCGGACGATTTCAAGCACCGCCAATTCATCGGAAAAATTATTAAAACCCATAGCGGCCTCCAACTTCTGAAGACGCTGACTCGCCTGTCCGGCTATGTCAGGACTTTTAAAAGAAGCTCAGCTCGTGATGAGCGGAAACGCATCTGGCTTCCGTTATTCATCTTGCAATTAAACGAGCCAGATCCAGCTGGCACATACGGATTTCATGAAGCTGCGTGTAGACGCTTTAGAGTGGAAGCGTTGGAAAGGCCATCCGTTGCGGATGCCGTTAACGATGATCCGGTTTCAGAAATTTCATCGCTTCCGTAATCACCAAAGGATGATCAATCAGCCGATTGTGGCCAAGCCCTTCAGTGGTAAACAGACGCGCTCCCGGCCATAGCTCTGCAAAACGAGCGCCCTTTTCCCACGGTGTTTCACGGTCACGGCGGTCATGAATGACCAGGGCGGGACGATCAAGCAGCGGCAGTCGCGAACTGGCGTCGTAGTCTGCAAAGCGGCGACCGGTCAGCGAATGCAGGACGCCCTCGAAAGGTTTGAATACTGTGTGGGCAACACCGACCGAATCGAACAGTTGAAGTACGCTGTCCGTAGGTGCCAGGAACGGCGCAATCAAGATAAAACGATCAGGGCGCCACGACTGTTCCTGAGCGAAAACAATCGATGAAGCACCCGTGAATGCGCTATCACCGCCGCAGGCTTTCCGAAATGGCGTACCACGTGCTGCTGCACAGCCACGAACTGGGTCATGTGGCTGATAGTGCCTGCGCTCAACCCGTGCGCGGGCTGATCGAACCCCACCACCGCGTAGCCCATCGAGCGCAGTAACGGCACCCATCCGATAAAACGCATCGCGTAACTTGACCAGCCGTGGGCCAGCAACACATACGGCTGGCTGGAGGGGTCGCCCCAGACATAAGTGGCGATTCTGATGCCGTCCAGTTCAAGGCTACCGGTTTGCGCATCCGTCGCTGTACTCAGAATTTCAGCAGCCTTGGCACGTCCGGACGCCTGCGGAGTCACAAAACGTCGAGCGAGATATCTTCCGGTGATGCCCGGTAGAATACGGCTGATCAGCGTGAACGTGCCGCGCAGCGTCAATAGTCGAAGCCTGTTGATGATGTCGCTCATCGGTATTCCCCACGCCCGTCAGATGATCTGGCGCCATTAGAACAGCCTATCTTGTCACTGACAAGATAGGCTGAACCGATGGGAATATAACTTTTGTTTCATGATAGGGAGCCTTACATGTCGACTTCAGACGCCCCACGGACCTACCACCACGGCAATCTGCCCGCCGTCCTGCGTCAGGCCGCCTGGGATATTGTGGGGGAAGCGGGAGTCCGCGGCATGTCACTGCGCGAGTGCGCCAGACGGGCGAATGTCTCTCATGCCGCGCCCGCCCACCATTTCGGCTCTCTGGAAAATCTGCTGGCAGAGGTGGTGGCCGATGGATATGAGCGCATGGCCGACGTCATCATTGCCGTGCAACAGGAACTTGACGACACCCTCCTGGGTTGCGGTATTGGTTATGTAAGTTTCGCCAAAAGTTACCCGGAGCACTTCCGATTGATGTTTGGCGCGGGTGTAAACCGCACGTTGCCCAGGCTTCTAAAATCGGGTGAACGTGCGCTGCAAGTGCTCCGCCAGTCGATACGCAATGCCTGGATAGCGAAATACGGTAGCGAGCCCGAGCCGGAACTGCTTGAACAGCGCACCTTCCTCGCCTGGAGCACCGCGCATGGCTACGCGTCCCTGACCATCGACAGAAAGACCGATCAACCGCCTATTCCCTCTGCCGAGTCGATATTCCAATTGATGGCACGCGCCGTGCTCACGCCGTCAGACTGAAAACAGGCGCACTGCCGCCACCCTATCGATAAACAACCACCGTCGTGACTGCGCTTGCGCAGAAGCAGGTCCGACGGTGTGCATGCCATTTGCCCGCACGTCTTGCGACGATGTTCCCCACGTCCCCTTCCGAAAACCGGGCAAGATCGGCATCGACCATTTTTGATGTCGATCAACATCAATACGTTGACATTTTAGATTTAGATCGTAATCATAAGTGCGACTTCCTCAACGCACATTACGAGTACCTCCTCCATGACAACGCCATCCACTGTTCTCATTACCGGTGCTTCCAGCGGCATCGGCGCGGTATATGCCGAACGATTTGCCCGTCGCGGTCACAATCTCGTGATGGTCGCTCGTGACAAGGCACGTCTTGATGCCCTGGCAACACGCCTTCGTGAAGAAAACGGCGTTGCCGTTGAAGTCATCCAGGCGGATTTGACTCAATCTGCCGATCTCACAGCTCTGGAAACCCGTCTGCGTGAGGACGCCAGCATCGGTGTGCTGATCAACAACGCGGGCATTGCCCAATCCGGAGGGTTCGTTCAACAGAACGCCGAGTCCATCGACAAGCTCGTCGCACTCAATATCGTCGCCCTGACACGCCTTGCGGCCGCCGTGGCCCCGCGTTTCGCGCAGTCCGGGTCGGGCTCGATCGTCAACCTCGGATCGGTGGTGGGTTTTGCGCCAGAGTTCGGCATGTCGGTCTACGGTGCGACCAAGGCCTACGTACTGTTCCTTTCCCAGGGAATGAACGTGGAACTGGCGCCCAAGGGCGTATACGTCCAGGCGGTGCTTCCGGCGGCCACGCGCACCGAAATCTGGGAGCGTGCGGGGATCGATCTGAACACTATTGCAGAGGTGATGGACGTCGAAGAGCTGGTTGATGCAGCACTGGTGGGTTTCGACCGCCGCGAACAGGTGACCATTCCACCGCTGCATGTGGCGGGGCGTTGGGACTCGCTGGATGAGGCGCGACTAGGGCTGATGTCGGACATTCGACAGGCTCAGGCGGCCGAGCGCTATCGCCCGCAAGCCTGAAGCGGATCAAGCCGCGGCAGATGCACATCCTTGTTCGACGACACTGGAATCAGAGCGTCATGAAAGCACTGACATTTGAAAACTACGGCAAGTCGCCTGAAATTGCGATTACCCACGTCCCCATACCGGCCATCAAACCTGACGAACTGTTGGTGGAAGTTCACGCGGCCGGGTTGAATCCGATCGACAACATCATCACTACGGGTGTCTTCAAGTCGGTGGTGAAGTTGCAACTACCGGCCACCATGGGCAGCGATCTGGCGGGCGTGGTCATTCAAGTGGGCAGCGCAGTCACTCGATTCAAGGCAGGCGACACGGTTTTCGCCAGCCTGTTCGAACTGGGTGGGGGCGCCATCGCCGAGTTCGCCGCCGTACCGGAACACGCTGCCGCATTGAAGCCCGCCAACCTGGACTTTGTTCAGGCAGCCTCCATCCCGATGGTCGGGCTTACGTCGTGGCAGGCATTCAAGGATCGCGCCCCTCTTCAAGCCGGCCAGAAGGTGTTCATACCGGCCGGGGCTGGAGGTATCGGCACCTTCGCCATCCAGCTGGCCAAACACCTGGGCGCCACAGTGGCCACGACCACCAGCACAGGAAATATGGCGCTGGTTCGCAGCCTGGGCGCAGATGAAGTGGTGAATTACAAAGAGCAGGCATTCGAACAGGTGCTGCACGACGTTGACCTGGTGCTTGGCACCACCCGGGGAGACGACCTTGAAAGAGCTGTCGGCATCCTCAAGCCCGGCGGCAGGATCGTATCCCTGGTCGGCCCGCTGGATACGGCATTCGCCAGGGCTCGGCGGATGAATGCCTTCTTCACCTTCGTATTCGGGTTGATGAGCCGCAGGATCACGCGCCTGGCCAAGAAGAAAAGTGCGTCGTACTCGTTTCTGTTTGTCCGCGCGGATGGCGCTCAACTTGGCGACATTGCCAGGTTGCTCGAACGTGGCCAGATAAAACCGGTGATTGACAGCGTCTTTGCGTTTGAACAGGCCCGCGAAGGGCTTGAATACCTGGGTCAGGGCCGCGCCAAGGGCAAGGTCGTCGTGAAGATCAAGTAAGCGCTTATTCAACGCCCCGCCCAGCCACCCTTCAGGCCCGCGCCTGTCGAGCATTGGAGTATCAAATGAACACCTCTTCCGAAAGAACCGCCATCGTCACGGGTGCATCATCGGGCATCGGTCGCGCCACCGCCGAGGCCCTCGCGCGCTCGGGGTATACCGTGTTTGGCACCAGCCGCAAAGCCGGTGACAGTTCTGCACAGGTCTCCATGCTGACCTGCGATGTCACGGATGACGATTCTGTCCGCGCGCTCGTTGCCACCGTCCTCGCGCAAACCGGGCGTATCGACCTGCTGGTCAACAATGCCGGCATCGGTATGCTGGGCGGTGCCGAGGAGTTCTCTATCCAGCAAGTGCAGGCACTGTTCGACGTCAATCTGTTTGGCGTCATGCGCATGACCAACGCAGTACTGCCATCAATGCGCCAACGAGGTCAGGGGCGCATTATCAATATCGGCTCGGTTTTGGGACTGATACCGGCGCCCTACTCGGCTCATTATTCGGCGGTCAAGCATGCCCTTGAAGGCTATTCGGAATCGCTCGATCATGAAATTCGTGCCTTCAACGTCCGTGTCTCGGTCATTGAGCCGGCCTACGTACGCACCGTCTTCGATCAAAATGGCATCGAGCCGGACTCGCAGTTGCAGGCGTACGATCAGGCGCGAGCCGGTGTCCGTGCACTGCTCGCCGATGTCATGCCGACAGCCGACCTGCCCGAGGTTGTCGCAGCGGTGGTGCTGAAAGCGGCGAGCGATGTTCGTCCCCGGCATCGATACACCGCCGGCAAGACCGCCCGACAAATCAGCCTGCTACGGCGCTTCGCACCTGCCGGGGCGTTCGATAAGAGCTTGCGCAAGCAGTTTCGCTTGCCGGAGTGAATGGCGTGGGTCGGGTTGGCAGCTTCTCGAATTCGAGTGTCAGCGCCGTTCCACACTCACTTGGTTCGGCAGCGGCCCACAGGCACGATAGGTGTTGATCAACGTGTCAAAAAGGGAAATGTCCGACCTGCTTCTGGCAACCAGTTGAGCGCCCGCCACAGCGGAAAAAATAGCCTGCGCCCGCACCTCGCTGTCCGCAGGCGTGCAAATGTTCGCGGCCACCAGAAGCTTGCTCAGCCAGGCAATGTTGACCTGGGCAAACAGCTGCATTTCCTCAGTCATCTCCGGCGGCAGGTTGTCGGTTTCAGCGCCGACGAAAGTGCCCAGACAAAGGCGGTTTTCAACCTCCAGCGAACGCCGAAAAATTTCCGGGAAACGCCGTAACGCTTCGCCGGGATCGGGGGTTTCTGCGGAGATCGTCTCGAGTGCAGCGGCACCGTCCTGCCAGTATCGCCTGGCAACAGCGACACCCAGATCAGCCTTGCTGGGAAAGTGGTAGTAAATACTGGCCGGCTTGATTCCGACCTGAGCGGCCAGATCGCGAAAGTTCAGGCCGTTGTAGCCCTGGGACTGGGCGATGTTTCTGGCAGCAAGCAGGATCGCCTCACGGGCGTTGATGGTCATCGTAGTGCCTTGTACTTCGGCCGCGTTTCTGGAAACCGACACATGCTAATTCAAAAACCTGCCTTTTGTTAGGTAGAAAGACGGTGTAGCGCATGGCTGCTGAACGGCCATCGTCGGTTTCTCCCAAGCTGTAACGGCTATCGCCGGGAACATCCTGCTTGACGTTCCCGGCGATAAGGTGGGCGTGCAACAGCTCAATCATTCGGCCAGCGAGTCCAGCTCAGGAATACCGCTGCTGCGATCAGCATAAGCCGCCTGGAAAGCCGGACGCTTCTGCCAGCGCTGCCAGTACAGGTCCAGGAACTCGAAACGCTCATCCAGTGGCGTGGCGTTGACCGGGAACTTGGAGAAGGCAATGGCAGTTGCAAGCGTGATGTCCGCGAACGTTGGCGCATCGCCACCCAGCAGCCACTCGCGACCATCGGACAGATGACGATTGACCAATGCCGCATGGCTCAGCGCCTCTTTGCGGCAATGCTCGCCCCATGCTTCGTTCTTGGTCAGTTCAAGCTTGAAACCGAGGCCGGTGTGCAGCACGTGAAAGGCCGTAACGATCCGATAGAGGATATGCACCCAGATGCGGTTATCCCACATGTTGTCAAGGCCCTGCTGCAGAGCGCCCTCGCCCATGATCTTGCGGCCCGGATAAGCCTGATCCAGATAGCGAGCGATAGCGGCTGTCTCGGAAATGAAGCTGCCGTCTGCCAGTTCCAGGGTCGGTGTTTCACCCCACGGGTTCATGTTCAGGTGACGCCAGCCACGCTGCTCTCCACCGGGCGTCATGTCATAAATGGTTTCTTCGAACTGATCGGCAATGCCTTTTTCGTGGATGAACAAACGCAGGCGTTGAGGATTCGGAAAAGCCGAAGGAGAGGTGAAAAGTCGCAATTTAGAGGTCATGTTCGGGCCTGTGAGGTAGGGTAGAAAACCTACCTAACTATCGTTAGGTAGCCATAACGTAGCGGTACTCCCTCGCCAAGTCAACGCCTACCTAACATTTGTTAGGTAAAAGTATTTGGCTCGGGTGATCAGCAAGCCTGGCAACCGGGCAGGATTCTGCTGAAAATGCAGCCTTCAGGCATGGGTTGGCCCGCATTGACAGCGCTCAAACGTGAGCGCCTTGATATCCTGTGCGCCGATCTCGGGCGGCCAGTGAATGCTGCTCAAAAACGTACAAGACCCAGGCTCGAACCACAGGCCTTGCCAGGCCGCATCGCGCAGAGAAAGAAGGAAAAAGAATGCAGCACGCTTCGCTGAACCGTTTTCGTACCGGGTTGCTCACCTTGCTCTTGCTGTGCGTGACCTTGCCGGCCCTGGCCCAGAATGCCCCCGCGCCCCAGGCCGATAGTGCCAGCAGCGCAGCGCCTGTCGTGGAAGCCCCGAGCCTGGATGATCTGAACCAACAGCTCGATCAGATCCGTCAGAAAGTGACGGGCAGCGCCAACGATGACCTGCTTTCAAGCCTGCGTCAGGCGGCTTTGCAGGTTCAGAAACAAGCCGACAATCTGGTTGCGCAGCAAGCTGTCGACATCGAACACCTGAATGATCAGCTCAACATTCTCGGGCCGGTGCAACCGGACGAAGCGCAAAGCCTGACCAGTCAGCGCAAAACGTTGACCGCGCAGAAAAACGCGCTGGTCAGTGATGAACGGCAGACCAATGAGCTAAGCCAGTCAGCCCGGGATCTGGCCACGCAGATATTCAACCTGCGCCGCAGCCTCTTCGACTCACAGATCAGCACGCGCACCGCTAGCCCGCTAAGCTCGGCATTCTGGTCCACGCTGATTCGCCCGACCGATGACGACCTGGGACGCCTGAACAGGCTTCTGGTGGACGTGCGCCAGGTGCTCAATAACGCGATGGCACCGGACAACCGTGTGCAATTCATCAGTGTGGCGCTGGGCGCGTTGTTCATCTGGGTGGTTGTCCGGCGCCTACTGGAGCGCCTGCTGATCTGGGCGATGATTCGCTGGCTGCCGGAAGGCCGACTGCGCCGCAGTGCGCTGGCCCTGGCTGTCGGGCTGTCGACCATTCTCACCATCACCATTGCCACTTCCTTGCTGCGCTGGGGAATCGTCCACAACGCGGTGCTCAGCAATGACGTAGTCAATCTGCTCGATCAGGTGCAAACGCTGATTACCTTCTGCGCCTTTATCGTCGGTCTGGGCCGTGCGCTGTTGATGCTGGCACACGCCTCGTGGCGCCTGCCGCAAATTCCTGACCAGATCGCCACCGCACTGGGCCGCATCCCCCCTGCCCTGGCGCTGGCACTGATGGTCATCGGCACGCAGGAGCGAATCAACAGTGTGATTGCCAGCAGCCTGGCACTGACGGTTGCGGTCAATGGCCTGACGGCACTGGCGGTTTCGCTGGTGTTCTTCTACGCCCTGCTGCGTTATCGCCGTACCCGCCGCCGCTTTGAGCTGGAGCGCCCGGCAGGCTTCGCCGGGCTGATTCCGTTTATCGTTGCGGTGTGGGTCGGCCTGAGTTTGCTGGCATTGTTGAGCGGCTACCTGACGCTGGCTTACTTTCTGGCAGTGAAACTGCTCTGGGTCAGCGTAGTGGCGTCCACTGCGTACCTGCTGATCGCCTGCTTCGGTGACATCTGCGAAACCCTCCTGTCGCCCAAACAACCTGGCGGCCTGGCGCTGGGCTCAGCGTTGGGCTTGTCCACTCGCCATCAGGCGCAGGCAAGTACCGTACTGGCCGGCATAGGTCGCACCTTACTGCTGCTCACCGCTGTCCTGCTGGCGTTCCTGCCCTCAGGGTCGAGCCCGGGCGACCTGCTCGCCAGCTTTACTCAGCTGGATGTCACGTCCAAATCCATGGGCAACCTGAACATTGTCCCCAGCGACATTCTGGTGGCATTGGTCTGCCTGGTCGTCGGCCTGCTGAGTGTGCGTGTACTCAAGGAATGGTTTGGAGAACGCCTGCTGCCCGAAACCAATATGGACGCGGGCATGCAGGCCTCGCTGGTGACCCTGATCGGTTACATCGGCTTTGTGCTGGTGGTGGCCGTGGTGATGTCCACACTCAACATCAGCCTCACCAACCTGACCTGGGTGGTCAGTGCGCTGTCGGTGGGGATAGGTTTCGGCCTGCAAGCCATTGTGCAGAACTTCATCTCCGGCCTGATTCTGCTGACCGAGCGTCCGGTCAAAGTCGGCGACTGGGTAAGCCTGGCGGGGGTCGAAGGCGATATTCGCCGGATCAACGTCCGCGCGACCGAAATCCAGATGGGCGACCGCTCGACAGTGATCGTGCCGAACTCGCAGTTCATCACGCAGAACGTGCGCAACGTCACCATGGGCAATGCGCTGGGCGTGGTCGGAATCACCCTTACCCTGCCCCTGGAAACAGACGTTCTGCAAATACGCGAACTGCTGCTGCAGGCCTTCACCGAACACGAAGCCATACTCGATGCGCCAGCGCCTTCAGTCACCTTCAAGGACCTGACCAATACCGGTTTGATCATCAGCGCCAGCGGCTACGTGAACAGCCCACGCTCGGTGGGTGGCGCACGGAGTGATCTGTTGTTTACGGTCTTGGGGCGTCTGAGGGAATTGGGTGTAGCGCTGTCTGCACCGCAGAGCATGGTGTTGATTAATGAGGGGGCTGGGAAGGAGGCGGCGGCGGAGGAGAGTCAGTGATGCTTGTTTGTGTGGTGTCACAGGCGGGGTTCGAACGTGCAACCTTCCCCTCAGATGTGTTCGGAAGGTGCGCTGACAGGCTAGTGTGATGCTGGAGTTCGAACTTTCAGTTAGGAATAGTTGATGTCGGATGAGGAGGTAGTCATGGAGGATCGCTTCGAACGGTGGCTTAAGGTCTCGATCGGTATGGCGAGATTCGAGCCGCACCTTCCAGAACTTGTGCAGGATATGGGGCAGTTAGATGCGAACTTATGCTCTATGGATGCGAGATTCGTCAGAGCGCATCCGGACGAGCAAAATGCTCTTTACGACCATTACTCGATCCAGTCACATAAGACGCAATCCTACCTGTGGATCTTGGGGGCGTATGAGATCCTCCGCACTCTGGCTCAGCGAGTTAAGAATGGGCAGAGCGATGATCCTCCCGATGTCGCGGCGCGGATCGAAGCCGCGAGAGATCGCTTCGCCCGCGTGCGTATACCACTGGCAAAATTTGAGGCTTCTCGAAAATACAAGGCAATCGACAACCCTATCGCCTACCCAGGCCTTGACCTCAAATACGGGATCGCTTGGCAGTTAAACGAGAGCGAAGTGATTTCCAGGCAGGAGCTCTCTGATGTATTTTTGGAGGCGCTTGAGTTCGTCCGTGCGGCGAAGCTGGGTAGGCAAGCACAACCTTAATCAAGTTTTAGATCCGGCAAAGGAGATGAACCGAGCTTGCGTGACACCGACTCCGGTGTCTATCGCGATGTCGATAGTTTCGGATTCGGGATACAGAGGGGTGCCGTTTCAAGGAAAGACACCCTTTCGCGAGCAAATCGTAAAAGTGATACGGCCCACTTTTAAATGCGCGCAGAACTGCTCGCATCTGGATAAGGGGTCGAGCCCCCACTGGGCACTGGGAATGAAGCCCCATTCATAGGGTTGTTTTTGCATAACGTCCTCCAGTGGTTCATTCGCCTTGAAATAGTGGCCGGTTGCCGGTATTGATTAGGTAAACCCTACCCCATAGGAAGCATGATGAAGCACACCATAACAATTGATATAGGTAACGACGTCTCCGACATCCCAACCATGGAATCTATGTCACCGGAGGAATACTCAAGCTATGTAGAGGAAGCTCTGTTCTGGGTAGACCACCATGATGTCCTGCGCTCAATGGTTGGCGAATACCCGATAGCCACAAGCGCCGAACAGATTGAGCTTCTCATCACTTACCTCAAGGACAGAGCAGATGATCTGCGCCGGGCCGGCCATTAAGCGCGGGACGCGCCGCACTTACCCTGCGGCACACTCACTCTGCGACGGGGTTTGAGCTTGATAGAAATATTGGTCGAAGTGGTTTTTCGCGCGATCTGCTTCCCGATCGGCTGGCCGTTGATGAGGCTTATCACGCTCGGCAAGTATCCGTCGAAAGGCTCCCGGTTTTCATATACTCCAGAATCCGAATGGACCTCGGCATTAGGGCTCGCCGTCTTAGCAATCAACATGATGGCGGTACTAAGACAGTTTGTTTTTACGTGAGCAGCGCCACGAAATGGCGGCGTATGAAATCGTGGCGCAGATTGGACGTCCGGCCTGCAACGCAGGGTGGGGGAGATCACCAAAGGGACGAGGCGGCCTGTTCCGACCTATTGTCGGGGAGCGCCGAGTGGTGCCAACACGAACTCGAAGCGCACCGGTGCGGCGAGTTTGCTTGCCCTGTCATCTGCTTTACCTGGGCGACTGCTGTAAATATCGCCGCACTCCTTGGCAGCCTGTTCCAGCAACTTTAGGATGTCGCGCCTTTCGGCCTCTTCAAGCATCCTGCCTAGTGCATGAAGGCGATAGGCCCGGTTCGCGACTGGCACCTCTACCATCGTTTCGCGAAAGCTCGCCCGGGTGTCTTCAAACAGCGTGACCCAGCGCTTGGCCAGACCTTTACTGCTGCGCTTGGTCGGGGCGCGAATCTCGACCTGCTGGCGAGAGACAGTCACCCCGAAATTAACCTTGACGACCTCTGCTACCTGCGACAGCGAGTCGAAGCAGGCCAAAGCCCGGGCGGTGAACGTTTTGATTTCGGGACTGAGCGTGGCCATGTGGTCGAATCTGTCTAGGGTCTTTCAAGAGTTGCACCATGCTCACCCAGAGGCGCGGACGGTGCAACCATAACAATTGATAACAGGCGATCCAGTCCGAATTGGCTGATATAGCCTGTCTCAGCATGCGCAAGAAAGCTCCAACGTTATCCCCAGATGAGATCGGATATCTAGTCGAGGACCTGCAACAGGACATCAACCATAGGCTCGAAATACTCTGCTGAATTGCGAGCGCGAGATATGTGAGCCCCCGTCAGCCCGTCCGCACTTCGCAGGTCAAAGATTGGTTTCCTTGCTTCTTGAGAATATGGAACAAGGCTATGAAGGTTGGGTATACCGCCCAAGTCAAAAAGACCATCGCCCCAGTGAAAAACTTGTCCCAACGGTTCCAATCGGGAAACGATGTTCTGGCGCACCGCACCTTCAATCTGCTCTCCAAACAAGTTCCAGCCCCTTGTCATGCCGGCCTCGTTGTCTCGAACATTATGCTGCTGCTTCACGTAACCGAGAAAGCAAGGCCTTCCTGCTGGTAACTGGAAATCTATGTAATCAGCGTAGGTGTTGCACTGGTCCCAACCGGTACGCCATGTATTGAGCTTGCTTCCGAGGTTCTCAGTCCCCCGTATCGAAAAAAGGTCGGGTGACACGGGAGTAATGAAATAATTGCTAGCAGCCAATACAGCGCGGTTCAACGAACCTAGGTTCGGGCCTAAATCAAGCAACACTACATCCGCCTGAATGGTTTCCGCACACCAGAGGATATATCGATAGATTGCCGATTGAACCCTGAGTGCCATAGGATCACCACCGCGGGCCGCCGCCCACGTATCTCCAAGTCGATCCTCGTAAGAACTCAACATTACGTCACCAGGTACGAGGTAAAGGTTCTCGTATTCACCTAAGGCGTGCTGCTTGATCAGGCGGGTAGGCCGGCGCTCTCTGATATCGCCCATACCCACAGAAACGCGCTCGATCGCATTCCAGATGCTGTTTCCTCTCTCAGACCTCCAGCTTCGTTCAAGCTCTTGATCGGAGAGGCAATAGGAAGATAGGTTGCACTGGCTGTCTAGATCAACGAGCAAAACTGTCTGACCAGCACGCTCGAGCAAATGAGCAATGTGATAGATGTAGGTCGTTTTTCCGACTCCGCCCTTGTTGTTGAAGATACTGATAATTTGCACTAGCTGTCCCTGCTTAAGACGCATATGGAGCTACAAAGGTTATCATGAGCTGCGGATTGTGCCTCCAGCCAAATCAAGCTGGCACCTACGGATTTACAAACCCGGAATGTGACTTAATCATCCCACCGATACCAAACCGGCGCACTCGGCAATTCGTCTTAGCTTCATCCCCCAGTGGGGGCTGTGCTCAGCTTTGAGCACATCTCAGTTGCAAAATGTTTTGCACCTGACCTCCCGTTTCGGTAGGCCAAGTATTCCCGCGCTAGGGGTGAACGGTTCGTTCGGCCCGACCTGCTCCAACCTCCACTGGGGGCTCGACCACGCATCCAGATGTGAGCAGTTCTGCGCGTATCTCAAAGTGGGCCTGAATCACTTTACGACTTGGTCGCGAATGGTTGTCATTCCCAGGAATGATACCTAGGCAGATACCGGAAAATCTTCCTGCATCTCAAAGTGGGATTTTCACACCCCGCTCCTACAGCGCTAGACCTGGCCTCCCACTCCGGTATGGCAGGTGCCCTCGCGGATAGCTATCCCATGACCCATCAGTAACCCAGCCAGTTACTCTTGGGTTTCGCGATTATCTCGTAAAAGATATTCCACCATTGGTGGTTGGGATATCACGCCTTCAGGATCTCAAATCCGAAACTACCCAACCCTGGATAGATACCGGCGAGCCTTCCGATATCTCAAAACAGGAATTTCTGCTTCGCTCTCACAGAGAGATCGGCTGAAACCCAAGCCGATCTCTCGACACCCACCTAGGCAGTGTCTGGTTCTAGGCAAGGGCGCTGCCGCTCTCTGGTCACTGAGGGCAGGACCGCAACCTAGGCTCCGCCTGTACAGCAGATATGCTCCCATTCAGCATCTGATCATTCAGTCATCTACGCAGAGCGCTAACGCGATGCAGACGCCAGCAAGCATAGCTGCACCGGCGGCCGACTGATTTAGCAAGGCTGAATACTTGATTAGCATCTCAGCTGCTTTCGGGCTCGCGCCAATAGAATCCACCTGGGCATTTGCCGACACCATCCAACAAGTCCCAGAAATAAGCGATGCACCCGCGATCAATGCAGCCAAGATTTTCTTCGAAAGCAATTTAATCAACGAAATCATTTGAAGCCCTCTATTTAGATACCTCCCTGTCTCGGCAGCAACATACTTTGCATTAGGGGCTGCAATTATTTTGCATACCCCTATTGCGTGACTAGTAACGGAGGTAAGCAGTGACAGACCAGCCCAAGCAGCCACGCTCAGCAGCAGCCACGCAACGGGACTACAAAGAGAGGCAGCGAGCAGCAGGATACAAACTCACCGCCATACGGATGGAGACAGCGAAGGAAGGGATAAGGGCGGCACGGACAGGCGAGCCACTGGCACCAATGGACTCACTCGACCCGCTCAGTTGGGCGGCCAGGTGGATCAGCGAGAAAAGTAAGCAGTAGAAGTCCGTAATTCGGACATCAAAAAGAAGTGCCAACCCGGTGTGCAACCACCGGGTTGGCTGCCACACGACGCAATTCTTGAGAAGCACGTCATGCAAGCGAACCAGAATACCATTCCAATCCTCGATGCACGCGGGGAAATAATAGGCGCTATGAACTTGCCGGCCAGCATCAAACTGACCGATCTGGGCCACTGAAAATGCTGGGTGCCATCAACGCAAAGTGGTGTGCCTTGCTCTACTCCCTTTGCCGGAGTCAGCGCATGGGGTGTGCAATGATTCTCAAAGCCCACGCTGGGCATTCAGATGCCAGAACGCCAAAACGCCAAAACGCCACAAGGCATACGCCACTCTGCTACTCAAGACCGCAATGCGCTACGGGAGTGAGATTGAGATTGCAGCCATCACGGCCAGCATAGAGGGTCAGATCAGCTCAATGCTCGCCACTCGCAACAACCCTGGCCTAAATGACGCGAGCTATGACGTACATCGCAAGTTTTGGCTGAAAGGGGGTGCCCAATCAGCGCGAACATACCCGAGGGGCCTGTATCTGTCTTGGAAGCAGCCCTTATCGAAGCCAAGTTCACGAACGCTCAAAAGCAGTAATCGCCGAACTGCTGATCTCAGAGCGAAAGCACGCATCGCGCTGGTGGACCTACCTGAACGAGATGCGTCTCAACAGGCAACTTCCAGAATGGTGTGCTGGCAAGAACGACGTCGGCGATCATCTGGATTATGACGCCTGGGCCAATGACTGCAGCGCTACAAGCTGGGTCCTGCTTGGCCTCAGCGGCCATTTGAATCGCTACGATCCGATGACCGAAAAAGACGTGATCGACATCAGTGTAGGCAAGTGGCCAACGTTAGAGGACACATATACGCCGGAGTAACTACGAAACTTTCGTAGTACGGCACTACGCTGCGACGGGGTGGCGTCTCGCAACATTATCAAGGGATGCCCTCAAAACTGAGTGCATCCTTTTTTCGTTCAATGATCCAGATCTGGACACATCTTTAATGCGTCCAAATCTGGACAGATCGCGTAATTACCCGGGCGAGCCGGAGTGTGTACGTTTCAATACAGTGTGTCGTGTTCTACACGGTCGATAACTTTGGATCACGGCGGTTTAACGTTAAACCTGCCTCTGTGAAAGAGTTGTGACCGGACTTCCTCAAAATGAGGGAGCTAGCCTGGCCCGCGGGACAGACCATTTATGCCGATTCAGCCCTATAGCCCATCTGGCGAGCAATCACACTGGGCTCCACGCCACGCTGCAACGCGCGCTGGGCATCAGTCGTCATCTGGTCCAGCGCCTTCTGCTCGAACACTGCAGCCATCTTCTCGGCCACACGAACGATTAAAAGGGCCAGCTCTGGCGGAAACTCGACTTTGGCGGTGAGCAGATAGCTGCAATCGATCGCGGACCTAGGGCTTCCTCGGCGTTGGCAGGCGCGCGGAGACGCGTAGCGCACCCCTAACTCTGATAGGTATGGGTGGTAAATTTATAAGGGTATCCAATTTTTGGACTAACAAAACATCCAAAAAGGCCACCAGCAGTCTATTTTTTAGACTGCTAATTCGATGCCGATCCGCAACCAGACGGAACCGGAAAACCTAAGTCCAATTTTTGGACTAGAAGAAATCGAACTCTAACACTGGGCCAGTCGGCGCGATGAAGCACGACCAAAGGAGATATTACTCGACCTTTCTATGCCTGTTGCTGCCACCCTGCTGTCACGGGCTTTATGACTGTCAGAGCGAATAGGCTGCAAGCCTTGAGTTATATGGTGTCCCAGGCGGGGTTCGAACCTGCAACCTTCCCCTTAGGAGGGAGTTTTTAACGCTAGCAACCATTGGGTACATACAACAAATGCTGGCTTAAACGTCTGGTAGCGTCCGAAGAAACAGGTCGGTATAGTTCTTTTTGCACCCACCCTGCACCCACGGGAACAAAGTGAAAGAGAAGCTAACCGCCAAACTGCTATCCGGCCTGCAGGTCACTGGCCGGGAATATGAAGTCCACGATACTACCATCACCGGCTTATTCGTGAGGGTAACGGCGGCCGGGGCTAAGTCCTATGTAGTGACGTGGGCGCGAGGTCGAAAGAAGACACTCGGCCGGGTCGGCATCCTGACTCTCGATCAGGCCCGCCAAGAGGCAACGCAATATCTTGCCGACGCTAGAAAGCACGGCGAGCCCCTTGCCGTGTCTCAGGGCCGCAAGGGTGCTGCCCTCCCCTCGCTTCACGACTTTATCGACGAGACGTACCTTCCCTGGTTCAAGGCGCACCACCGCGGCCACGATAAAACGCAGCACACGCTGGCCAACAACTTCGAATCCATCATGCCCCAGCGGATCGACGCCATCACAGGCCGAGATCTGGAGCAGATCCGCACCACCTGGTTGCAGGCCGGTAACAAGCCGTCAACGGTGAACAGGAAAATGGGGAGTATCAGCGGCGTATTCAGTCGTGCCGTTGAGTGGGAGTACCTCGAAGCGCACCCCATGGCGAAGCTGAGCGCACTTAAGGTCGACTCGAAAGGCAAGGTGCGCTATCTGGCCGACGACGAATCTAAGCGTCTACGTGAAGCGCTGGATGCACGCCAAGACGAGGCAAAAGCAGAGCGCGATAGCGCCAATAAGTGGCGGGAAGATCGAGGCAAGCCGGAGCTGGCCAGCCTTCGACTGGTAGAGTTCACGGATCACCTTAAACCCATGGTGCTGGTGTCCCTGAATACCGGAATGCGCCGCGGCGAGTTGTTCGATCTCAAATGGCCGGCGGTTAACTTCACCACGAAAACGATCACAGTTGTGGGGGATAACACGAAGACACTCGATACCCGCCACATCCCGATGAACAGGGAGACAGCCGCCACGCTCCACGCTTGGAAAAAGCAATCGAAAGGGACCGGCTATGTCTTCCCGGGGCAGTCCGGAGAGCGCCTCGACAATGCCAAAAGCGCCTGGCTGAATCTTCTGGAGCGCGCCAAGATTGAAGCATTCCGCTGGCACGATATGCGTCATGACTTCGCCTCACGCCTCGTCATGGCTGGCGTGCCGCTCAACACCGTGCGGGATCTGCTGGGGCACTCCGACATCAAGATGACGCTGCGGTATGCTCATCTTGCACCGGGCACAAAGGCGGCGGCGGTGGAGCTAATCTAGGCAGCGGGGCTAAAAGGAACGATTGTCCTGCTGTCCTTATTGTCCTCGACGTGATTTAGCAAGGTTGTCCACATGTATCGCAAACGATAGCGGTTTATCCGGCCTACGTTTGGGACCTCCCAGTAAGACGACATCTCATCATCGCCCTCAACTAGAAAGTATTTCGACGCTTTAATGGTTTCCCAAATTCGCTGTTCCTCATAGGTAATAAGCGACGGTAGGAAATGACACAAATTGATGAAGCGTTCGCTTTCATCGGTCGACCATATCTCGCTCACGGCGCTTCCAAGCGACATTACGTGAGCCTCTCCATCTAACTCAAACGGCGCATCGAGATCGAAGGAAATCTCCTCAATCGCGGCTTCGACCACCCCTGTAATTGACTGTCTGCGAATTCTTGAAATCAGCTCAATCATCATCTTCACCTTAGGGTCAAGGCGGAGTGTCAGCGTCTCAGTCTTCCTTGCGCCTTGGTTGGGCTTGTTCTTCGCCATTTCATCTGCACTCGTCAATTCACACCTATGCCTAATCCTACCTTCTGCATCCACCGAAGTCCATGCGCTCACAATCGGTCAGTGATTGCAGTTGACTGCACGCAAATACAGCAATAGGATTCCTGCATATCTTGGTCGCGTCGACTGAGACTTGGAGATTTCCTATGGAACAGACACACCAAATCGCCCCACTGTCCGTGAGCGTCGAGGACGCAGCGCGAATCGTTGGTTACTCCCGCTCTGGAGTTTATGAGCTGATCGCTGCTGGCGATTTGAAAGCGTTCAAAATTGGCCGCCGCCGACTGATCTTGATGACCGAGCTAAAGGCGTGGGTTGAGCGCGCAGCAAAGGTCGGGGCACGGTGATCGTGCAGAGTTTGAAGGATAGGGATTTGCGCAGGGTTGCGCCAAGAATTGCCCTGGCGGTGTTCGAGCACCGCCAGAGCAAAAACACACTGGGTAGCACCAACGTGAGGCCGAAACTATGACACGCCACTCTTCCACTGAGCAAGACCGCAAAATGATCGAGGCGCTTCGCAACGGACCAATATCGACCATCGAAGCAGCTGAAATCCTGGATATCGTCCAGCCTCCCAGTACGATTCGACGCCTGCGGAATCAGGGTCACGAAATCCGCACCTACTGGACGCATCAGTCCACCGAACCAGGCAGGCCACCTCATCGAGTAGCCAAGTACATCTTGATGCGTGAAGCCTCGTAAAACCTCCGTAGAGATGTCCTCGGCTTTGAGGGCATCTCTGCGCCTGCCTGTGAGCTGTTGAATGGCCAAAAGCAAAGTCCGTCGTGACGCTGACTGGGGTGGACGCGGCGCGTACATGATCCCTAGGTTGCTAGGCGAACATCCTGATTGGTTGACCATGACCGGATCGGAGTACCGCGTATTGTTTCTGCTGATATCGCAGTATCGGGGTAACAACAACGGCGACTTGGCTGCCACCGAATCCATGATGGAAGCGCGCGGAGGGATGGCTAAAAACACCTTGCGCACCGCATTGCAAGGGCTCCAAGACCGGAACCTCATCGTTAAAACCCGCGACAACTTTAAGGGTGAAAGCGGGATGAAACCCAGCCTATACGCGCTGACCTGGCTGCGCATTCATGAGTGCCCCGGGAAGCTCCTGCACCATCGGCCAACTGAGAAGCCGATTCGAAAACTGTCCGCCTAATTTCAATTTTGGCAGGGTCAATTTTTGATACGTCTACGGTCAATTTTTGATCCCTTATTTTCTGGTTCAGTCTGGTTGTGTATTGGCCCCGTCGCGAACGGGTCAAAAATTGAACCCTTGAGCGGCTTTTTGTAGGTTGGAACGGATCAAAAACTGATCCCCTTTATAACTATTACCATCCCCACCACCGAAAACAGGAGCAGATAATGGACGGGCTGATCGTGAAGCCCCTGACCCGGCCGGACCGCTACGCGCTAAACTTCCCGCCATACCACAAATAGCTCGGAGCCCCGATGTACGTGATCGACTGCGACTACCTGCCAAATGCCGAGCGTGTGACATTCCCGCCCGAGCTGGCACTGCTCATTGTGAGGAAGGCTGGCGCAATGGCAGCGGCGTTTGAGGAGAAGGCCCTGGTCGAGATGACTGCTGATGCGCGGCGCGCCTTGGCGAATGGCGTGGAGCCCAGGGTGGTTGCTCGGCAGATGGGGCTCTAGGTCTGATTCGGATAATATGGCCTGTCTCACGGGCCTGGCCAACTCCCAACACTGGTGGATGTCCTGCCAGCTTGATTAAACCTACACATTCGGCTCGCTCGGGTAATTACACGATCCGTCCACATTTGGACGCATTAAAGACGGCCCAGATTTGGGTCATCAAACGAAAAAGGGATGCACTCGGATTTGAGGGCATCCCTTTTTCAATGTCGCGTCAGCAGGTCTTACTACGAAACTTTCGCTTTATTGAGGGTTGGGTCAGTTTTCGATTGGCTCGAACTGATCAGCACCACCTCTCATCGCTCGCAGTCCCAGCACAGCCGCTCTAGCGAGTCTGTCGACGAACCCGAGCTCGAGATTTGTTGAGCGCCCGCCCATTCCTAAAATGGCGAACCTGATTGCATCAAACGCTTCTGTTTCATCGTGCGAAGCCAAGCTGTGTAATTCGCCATCGACGAACGCCATGCCCTTTTGCCAGTCAGCCGGTAAACCGGGATTGTTACGAGGCCAGTTGATCATTCGCCCTTCAGCGTCAAGCGCTGTGAAGCTAAGGTCGTCGCGTGTCTCGATAGAGGTTTTCATTTTGCCACCTCCGCAACGTCCAGCAAGTCGGCGGGGGGCTGGCTCATACCTCACCGCCTTTTAGCCAAAACTTGCGATATACATCGTAGCTCGCGTCGTTCAGGCCAGGGTTGTGGCGAGTGGTAAGCATTGAGCCTATCTGACTCTCGATGCTAGCAGTGATGGCCGCGATCTCAATCTCAGTCCCGTAGTGCATTGCGGTCTTGAGTAGCTGAGTAGCGTATGCCTTGCGGCGTTCAGGTGTGCTGGCATCTACATCCCCACCGCAGGCTCTAGGAATCATTGCACACCCCCTACGCTGACTCCGCCAAAGGGGGTAGAGCAAGGCAGCACTTTGACGCTGATGGCACCCAGCATTTTCAGTGGGGCCAGATCGGTCAGTCTGATGCTGGCCGGCAGATTCATAGTGCCGATGATTTCCCCACGTGCGTCGAGGATTTGGATGGTATTCTGGTTCGGTTGCATGACGTTCACCTTCAAGTTGCGTCGTGTGATAGCTGGCCCGGTGGTTGCACACCGGGTCGGCAACTCATAATTGATGATCCAGCTTTGGATCATGGCTCACTTCTGAGTCTTCTCCTTGACCTCAAGCCCGGCCATTACAAGCGCCCGGAGTGCTGCGGTTCTGCTCACTTCTACCCCTGTTTCCCTGGACACCCTCTCCGCGTATGCGTCGATTCGTGCGATCAGTTCGGGCGGTAAGCGCATCGTTACTGTTGGTGTGTTTGCCATGAGAGCCTCATTCCGTGTCGACAGGGCGAATGTAAGACATTGTCTTACACATGGCAATAGGGGGATGCAAAATAATTGCAGCCCCCAAATCTGGGGAATCTGCACGGCCGACATAGCACGGGTTTGCGTGGCATCTACCGGGATGCCGGTAGTTTCGCGAGCAAGTCGTAAAAGGGTGCCGTTCCTGGAAACGACACTACCTCAATCTGAGGAAGTTACAGCCGCAGTTGCCGGATGACCTGGCGGGGATCAGCGCAAAAAGCAGTATGGGTGACACAGGTGTTACGCTTGCCGATCATTCCTGAGGAGTCACAGCGTTACGAAGCCGGGTGGCTCGTTGGCGCAGCCTATCAAGCGCAAGCCGGTGCCTCTACCGCTCAACGCTTCCAGTGCAGAACTCCAAAAGCATCCCGAGGGCGCTTTCCACGCACAAATCTCTCGACGACCAGTCAGAACTTAGTCATGATACATAATTTATAGCTCGATGCGCTAGAAACCTCAGGCTTAATGATTAACAAGGATGACATCATGGGCACTCACCGCAGATCTCTCGAATCAAATACAAAACCATGTTTGAAGAAAACCAAATCATGCCAATTCTGACTAAGCTTTCAATAAAAGGCTTCAAGTCAATATGGCAAGACACATTGGACTTGGGCCAACTAAACGTATTTATAGGAACCAATGGCGCAGGTAAAAGCAATTTACTTGAAGCAATTGCAGTCATGTCCGCATCATTGGAGGGGGGAATTGACTACGAAAGGCTCCAAAAAAGAGGAGCAAGACTTTCATCATCTGCAATTTTTAGAAGCGCATTTAAGAACAAAAACAGAACAAGCAGCTTCAATCTATCAGCAGAGCTAGGGGACCTTTCCTACTCAATGGACGTCAACGCAGTCGGGGGCTTTCGCTATTTAGCAGAGTCTGTAAAAATGCGTGGAAAAATCGTTGCCGGTAGATCTAACAACGGCGCAACAGTTGATAAAATATCTCTAAAATCAAAGCTCGACAATACTAAAGGTATTTTCCCTTACCTTCAGGCATATAAAACCATAAACGTAAAAAAAGAAGCTCAAGATGCACTGGAGCCTCTTGAAGCACTGGTCAACTACGCCATATACGCCCCTTCAACGCCACTACTGAGAGGGGTCGAAGTTGACTCCAGCGTGAAAGAACCGCTAGGCATTTACGGCGGACGCTTAGCTGATGCTTTGCATGAGACAATCCAGTCGAATATAGACATAGACGAACTTAGAAGATTCTTCAAGCTTCTTAACTGGATCAAGGGATTTGGTACTACAAATGAAACCGATCCTGAATTAATGTCTGGGCAAATGGATATCGTAGGCAGAAAGGTTTGGTACGAAGATCGCTTCATGCGCACAAACTTCAATAAGCTGTATGCGTATGACGTAAGCGAAGGAGCATTGTATATTTTGTTCCTGCTAACCCTTTTAACTAACAAACGCTCACCCAACATTTTCGCATTGGACAATATTGATACCGCGTTAAACCCTGGGCTTGTAAGAAATCTTATGACCCATATAGTTCAGATACTAAAAAACAAACCCGAAAAGCAAATTTTTTTAACAACGCATAATCCAACCACGCTAGATGCTGTAGATTTATTCGACCCTACACATCGTTTATTTGTGGTAGAGCGTGATAAAGATGGACACACGAAAAGCCGTAGAATTGTTCCACCGCAAGGAATGACAAAATCTGATTGGGAGCAACAGTATTTCGGAATGAAACTTTCCGAGATATGGCTCTCTGGCGCCATTGAAGGTATGCCTACAGGCTTCTGATAATGAAAAAAAAATTCTTGCTTGTATCTGAAGGACCTACTGATTATTTAGTCATAAAGGAAATTGCAAGCTCATTGAAAACTGTTAGAGGAGAAGATATAGAAGTATCACTACTTGCTCCTCAGACCGATGCAACATCAGGAAGCTATCCATCACATGGATGGGGTGGCATTCGAGCTTGGTGCATGAAGTTCAGCAATAAAACGGAAGCAGAGCTGGCTGCTCTACCACCGCAGGCTCAACAGTTCCTGAGGCGCCAAAACTGGCGCGCCCTACTAGCTATAAATAATGCCGCAGGTTTGATAATACAACTGGACACTGACATTGCCCACGACATCTCGCACGTCGACGCCTACGTACCAGGTTCTTGTCGAACAACGCATTGCAATGACACCATATTATTTTGGCTGAAAGAGGCCGCTACATCCTCTCACCTTTACTTAGCTCTAACCTCCTACGCGCTAGAAACATGGCTCCTTGCCACACATCCTCCTGCAGACCCGGTATTTTCTGATCTAGCTGCCGGATTCAATTATGAGAGCCTGGCAGACTTTGAGGATCGATTGGTGGCACTTGGTTACCCAGCGGTTAAAAAGTCAGGTCGGAGGCGCTTCAAAAAAAGCCCATTCACTAGATATGAAGTCTACGGAAAAAAAATAGTTGCAAGCTTAGCGGATGTTAGAAGCAGGTGTGATGCCGCGGAGCAACTCTGCAGTCACATGGAGAGGTAATGTTGAATTGTTCTCGATGATGTATATCTTTCGCAGTCAAACATCTTAGCCCCAGAGCATTGCCCTCAGCGAGACCGGTAAATCTCAATCAGAAGCCAAGCTTCACTGGCAGATTGGAGAGTTGTATAGGTTTTCTCGGTACTCCCTGCCTCAAAAGCGAGACAGACCATATGAGCCGAATCGGATCATATGGTCTGCTTGCCTCAAATCCGCCACGGAGACCAGGCAGAGTTAGCTGCCGACGTAGGTGTGCCTCCGCGATCATAAGTGCTGCTCCCCCCCTCCCCATTGAGATCTGAGAAAGTGTGACATTTTGGTCTCAGTGAGACGGTTTGGTCTCGCTGGCAGATCGAGAGCGGTTCCGATTTTATCGGTAGTCGCCCCTAGCGCTGCGAGGCAGACCGAATGAGCCGAGTCGGACCGTATGGCCTGACTGCAGGACGATCCAAAAACGGCGACTCATCAAAATTGAGGAGCCAGAAGTGTCGGATATCCCGACAGATGCCCGGTAACGCTTCTAACGTTACTTTACCGTTACCTAACGTTCGCTCTCCGGCATTGCCTTTGCGCGCCGCCTGGGCAACCATGAGGATTCTTGACAGACCCTAGACAGATTCCAGCCCATGGCCGCGCTCAACAACGAAATCAAAGCCTTCATCGTCCAGTCCCTGGCGTGCTTCGACTCGCCCTCACAGGTCGCAACGGCCGTCAGGGAAGGTTTCGGTGTGGTCGTGTCGCGTCAGCACGTCGAAGCCCACGACCCGACCCGCAAGAGCAGCAAGGGCCTGGCAAAGCGATGGGTGACGCTGTTCGAAGACACCAGGGCCGGTTTCCGGTCTGAGGTGGTCAAGGAGCCGATCGCCAACCGATCCATGAGGCTGCGCGCGCTTGGGCGGATGCTTGAAGAGGCCGAGGCGCGCGGGCACCTGGTGATGGCAATGAAGCTGATGGAGCAGGCGGCCAAGGAGTGCGGGGACATCTACATTAGCCGCAGGGCCAAGACTGACGCCGGCCAAGCCGAGCCCGCAGACCGCGTGGCGGTTGAATTCGTACTGGCGCCGCACAAGGGCGCCTGACAGCAGGTCGGAGCAGGTATTCCACCACTGGTGGGGAACATATCGACGACCATTCGACGACCGCTCAGCGAATACCGGGATGCGTCCAAAGCTGGACACATCAATTCCGCGCCAAGTTTTCAAATCTCGCAAAACGTGGCGCGGAAACCTGACATCCCAAAACGGTAGGTCAGCACTCCCCGCTCCATCCTCAATCCGAGATCGGACTGAGCTGAAAACCCAGCCCTGTATCACTTTGCCTACCATCGACTTACTGCAACGAAATCACCCTCTCCAATCCCGCCAAAACCAACTATTTCAGTCCCATTCAGTCCCGTTTCGTGTAGCACATGAGGTGCACTCAAAAAGCACTGGATATGCAGTCATATCAGTTCTAATTTGGTCGCGTACATCGGTACGCAGCCAATTGAGGATTGATCATGCAGGCCAACCATCCGAAGCAACGCGGCCCACAAGCCAAACCCACCCGGGCAGAAATCACCGCTGCCTGGGCGCGGCTCCGTGCAGCCGCTGAAACGGGCAGTGTCGAGGCGAGCGCGTTACTGATCGCCCTTGCTGAAAACCGGCCAGTGATCAGCGTGGAATCACGCCTTACGGGCCTTTGACACCCGCCACTCTTACAACACCACTTATTGAACCAAGGAACCACCATGACAGCAGCTAAACGCGCAGTCCTGAAAGTCGGCAATGCCAATCTGCATTATTCGGAATACGACTATTCCAAGCTCGAATCTCGGATATTCATCGTCAAGAATCAGGACGGGGGTCGCTCCCACTGGCAGGCCGGCAAACTGATGAAGCAGGTCCGCGCCCTACAGACCCAAGCTCTGGAATCGTTTAAGGACGTTGGTGAAGAAGTACTTGGCATCCGTGCCAACAGCGACCTGAACGACGCCGCCATCGAGCGAATGGGCAAAGAAAGCATCAACGTGATGACCGAACGCCTAATGCCAGCACTGCAGGCTGCAGCGGCCGATATGCTCACCTTGGCCAAGGGTGTGAAAACTGGATTTGCTCCGGTTACGCCCCGCGCCCAAGACGACGTTGTCGGCTTCCTGGCTGACCAAGAGCTCCGATCGATGCTTCGTGGGATGAAGCCAGAGGATCGCAGTGATTTGATCAACCAGGCAAAGCGAGGTGATCAGCCGCAAGTGGTGAGCGCCATCCTGCGTGCCAATCCGATGCTGTCTGGCGTGAGCAGTGAAGCTGCCGCCAGTTTGGAGCGAGCAGGCATTGCGACCGTCTACGCAGACGACATAGAGGATCTGCGCGAGATGCTCAAGGTATTTGACGACGTGGTGGCCACTACCGCGCAAGCGGCGACAGCGGTGTCAAAGATGGTGGCAAATTCAGCAGGCTACACAAGCCGTTTCGAGAAGTGGCGCTCCGGCTGTGAGGGCGCAGACATCATCAGGGAGTTCCTGAGCAAGATGCCAGCGCCGCAGCGTCGCAACGAGCCGACAAATACACCCGCCACAGGCGACCAATCCGACGCGCCGCAATCACAGCCGGACGCGGCGTAAGGAGGCGCTATGAGCAGCACTTATCAAGAACGCTTCGCCGAGGCGTGCAAGACGCAGCGGTTTCAATCGCACGAGCTCATCCAAGGTCCAGACGCTGGGTATCTGGTCTGGGATGTCCAGCACGTACGCGATGGCCAGAAGGTGACCATCGACGGCCCGTTCTTCACTGAGGAAGAGGCGCGTGTCTCGGCCGATCTGCTGCGTGGGACTTTCCGAGGCGCCAGGGCCTACCAACTAAATTACGACCGAGTGTGGAACTACGACCCACGGCAAGAGCAGCTGATCATCGACCAGGCGCTTATGTCTCGGTCTCTCCTCGGCATCCGGCTGGGCGTCTCTGTCCCTGCCACGCACGTATAGGAGGCCGCTCATGGCCGCAACAGCAGCACAATACAAGCCTAGGACCACCATCGAACTTGGCACAATTTTGGGTAGAAAGTTTTTCAAGCAGAAAGACTACTGCCTTGAGACTGGGAATGCATGGGAGGTATTCAAAGCACTGCGCGCAACAGTCGAAGGTTTCACTGAAGAAATAGCGCGGCTGCACCGCTTGGGTATGACATTCGCCATTTTCAGGAACGGGCAAAATGTTGGGCAGAAAGGTTTTGATCTTGGCGGTACTCGCACTCTGAAAATCGTCCCAGTTATCAGCGGCAGTAAGAGAGCGGGACTTCTACAGACGGTCATCGGCGTGGTATTAATCGCGCTCAGCCCTTTCACAGCCGGCGCTACCTTGGCACCGGGCATTGCCTTGGCGGCTGGCGGCATCATCCAAATGCTCAGCCCCCAAGCATCCGGCCTCAAACAAAGTGCTTCCCCTGAAAACTTACCCAGCTACGCATTCGGCAGCGCCAAGAACACCACTGCCAGCGGCAACCCGGTCCCGATCTGCATCGGCGAACGGCGCTGGGGTGGGGCGATCATCTCGGCATCGATCTACGCCGAAGACAAGACCTAGCTTGCTTGGTGTAAAGTCGTTAATCCAATACTGAGGACGCATCATGCATAGGATTCTGCTCACCGCCGCTGCCGTGTTGCTGGTCGGCTGTTCAAGCACGCCGGTAGAGCCAGGTTCGGCCAAGCACGTGCCTGCCGATCGGGTCTACGCCTACCAGGCCGCCGTTCCGGGTGGTGCTACGTTGGTGGTAAGCCGGGATAACGGGTTTTGGGCTTCGGGTGGCTGTATGGCGACCGTGCTCATTGACGGGAAAAAGGTCGCCCGCATCAACACTGGCGAAGTGTTGAAATTCCACGTCAAGCCGGGCCGTCATATTGTCGGCATCGCTGGCGACGATGAGGGCAACGGCCTTTGCGCGATGCAGATCGGCCAGCCAGTCAAGGAGACGACCTCAGAGGTGGCGGCGGGCGAGGTTCAGAAGTACCGAATCTCTGGCACGCAGAACGGCACGGATATTCGCCCCAGCTCGCTTTGACCCGCCACCGTGTCGAAAACAACACAGTGTGTTGAAACCTACACACGTCGTTGGTTTCGACATTTGCGCAACTCAAGATTCGATGATTTTCTCTCGCTCGAGCACTCGGCGGATTTCCTCAAACCTAGATTTGATATCGCCTTTCGGAAAGCGGATTTGCCCAAGCCCCTGGATATTCGAAAACTCTTCGCAACCTTCCTCCAATAACACGATTGCTCTGGTGAACCCTAGGCGCCCTTGGAAAAGCCCTACCTCGTGTATGACGTTGGTCCGGGCCTCCATCTTACCGTCGGCCTGCTCGTCTTCAGCTGTCATCACTATGAAGGCGACCACAGCGGAATCTAGCATTTCTGATAATCGGGCTATATTAGTAATGCCAGCTACGGGAACTCGATTGAACTCATCAAACGGCAATTTAAGTCTTTCAGTCACGAAATCTTTTAGGTCACGCCATACGTGCGATCGTCCGTGCCCAATAAAAACGCTTGTCCCAACGAGGCTTGAACGTGAGTCTTTCTTCGCCGATCTGAGCATATAAGAATAAGCCTTTTTCAAAAAAGGGATGAGCCTTTCCATTGCTGCTGCGGGCTCAAGTAGCATGACTGCATCTATGAAGACTTTAACGTGGGGAGGCTTCTGTGTCCCTTGCGACATTGCCAAGCCATCTCCGACAAGGCGCGCCCCTTTCGGTCTCAGTAAGTCTACAAATACGCCCTCCCTGAGCGGGGAAAACTTCTCTAGCTCTTCGAGCAAAGTTTCCCCGTAAGGGTCTCCATTTCTGGAAAAAATCCTAATAACTAATTCGGCTTCCCGTTTGACCTCATCGAAAAGCTCCTCTCCTTTTTTACTGAAGCTTTCGGCAGCGCTCATGTCGGGATTCCCGGCAAGGCATTTCACAGTCTCTACCACGCCATCAAATGCGTACTCCCTCCACTGGCCAGAAGTCTTGTTGCTATAAGTATCTTGAAAACCCCACTGCGCATCAAAATGCTCCCCTGGTGGAGGAGTTTGAAATTCAAGGTAGTAAATTCGAGAGTGATACCCCATCCATGAGCCGCAGAACGACTTTGCTGCATACTCCGCGGCTTCTTTAAGCTTCCGCGCTGCCTCCAGCTTTTTAATAGACTTTTCCCGATACGCCTCCAGCTTATCGATACCGTCCAAGATGTCTTGTATGCCGTCGGTCAAGTGCATTCCCCTTCGTAATTCAACAGTAGGGCAAATCCTCAAACTCACCCTTACGACGCCTAAGCTATGTGGCAATGTACTGGCACCCTGAGCGAATCGCTAGGGTATGCCTGAGCTGATACGCGCAAATTTGCTTAATTTTTAGCATTTCGCTTGATAAGTCACACCCAAAGTGCAACAGTATTAGTGAGACACCTAAACTGATACAGGACGCATATCATGTTCATACGCGCATATCTCCGGGCATCGACCGAAGAGCAGGACGCCAGCCGAGCCCAGGCATCGCTTGAGCAATTCGCCAGCGACCATAACAAGGTCATTGCCAGTGTGTATCTGGAGAACGCCAGCGGCGCAGCTGCTGACCGTCCGGAGCTGCTTCGCCTGCTCAAAGACGCGCGCAAGGGAGACGTGCTACTGGTGGAATCAATCGACCGCCTCTCGCGTCTGCCGGTGGATGACTGGCAAAAGCTCAAGGCTGCGATCGATTCCAAGGGCCTGCGCATCGTCGCGCTCGACCTGCCGACCAGCCACCAGGGAATGCAGGATACCAAAGGAGACGAGTTCACCGGCCGGATGCTGGGGGCGATCAACTCGATGCTGGTGGAAATGATGGCCGCGATCGCACGGAAGGATTACGAGCAGCGGCGGGAACGCCAGGCCCAAGGCATCGAAAAGGCTAGAGCTGCGGGAAAGTATCAGGGTCGACCAGTCGACGCTGATCTGCACAAGCGGGTTCGGGAGTTACTGGCTGCCGGCCTGGGCATTCGCGCCACGGCTCGGCACGCGGACTGCTCTACGACTACGGTAATGCGTATCCGTGATTGGGCGGACGCCTCGCAGTAAAGTTTGGCTGTGCCTTATTTCCCTAATCAGACTTAGTTTTTTCGCGAGTCAACAGCCCGCTAACGAAGGCAGTCAAATGGGTACCGAAGTTGGGAATCGACTTGGCGGCCTCTTTCAGCAAATCGGAAGAAAGAGCCTCCTGCCATGGGCTGCCGTGAGTTTCGGGTTCAACAAAGCGGAGCGGCTGCTCATCAAGTCGTGCTAACGCGGATTTGAGTAATTGAACCTGAAGGTTAGGATCTATCGCAGCCGCTTCGCGGCGGTATCCTTCATAAGCCTTTGAGACCGACGCTTTGAAAGCGTAGTCCTCTGAAAGTCGGAATCGCTGGCCGACCTGTTTGGTGGAGAGCCAGGCAAACCAAACTGGCGCGCCTACTGATAGTACAGATAGGAGCAAATTTACTGCGATTGCTGCATCTGAGGCCCCAGGGGTCTTGATCAGCTCTGACAGTCTCACCAGTTGTGTAGATCCAAAAAAGCTCGCGCAAGCCAAGGAGGCTAAGAGCGCTAGGACCCATATAAGCATCGAGTTTCCAAGCTCTTTCGAGCGCTCCGCGAAAGCTGCGGCTAAGCCTTGGCTTGTAGCGGCCGAGTATGCTGCGTCAGCCTTTTTTACTACCTCTGCGGTATCTAGTGCCACCTGACTAAGATCCTTCTGAACGCTTTCGACGGCCTCCTTTGCAGAAAAAACATGCAAACGATCCTTCTCAGCGTCAGCCACCAGATCCCGCACCCTATCTCTGCCTTCCTGCAATGATTCAAGGTCTTCGGGAAGCTGTAGAGCAGCATCGTTAGCGGCTTCGATTCTCTCAATTATGGTGCCCAGATCCTGAGACCTCGCGGTTAGATCCCTCACGCGAATCTCAACCGCCCTAAGCTGACGAGAGCTGATTTTTACGCTTTCAAGCAAGCCGCCACCATCATCTGCTTTCACAAGCGGTTTCAAAACACGCTCGAAAGCATCAAGCGTGATGAAATAGGCTGAGACTGCTAAGGCCGGATTGGCCCATATTTGCGGCACTGTATTGCCACGGAGAAATACAAACCGAGCCAAGAAGCCCTCAAGAACTGGCTGATGAGCAGCAAAATCTTCATCAGTTACCTGACTGAGGGTGCTTTTGAGCAATGTGAGAGGCTCAATCAGGTCGCTCAGGGCTATGCTAGGAAAGCTCCAATTGCCGTGTGCAACGCTAAAAATCTGATCAGATGGCACTTGTGCTTTGATTGCAGCATCAATTGCGTCTAACTCAGCTGTGAGGGCAACCTTCGTTGGGTGCATTTTCAAAGTCCTTATCGAAAAAAGCTCTACCGACAAACAAAAATTGCACCCACCGTGCACCCACAACACCGGAGCGGAAGGAGCGAAACCTGCTTAACACATTGATTTGTATGGTGTCCCAGGCGGGGTTCGAACCTGCAACCTTCCCCTTAGGAGGGGGATGCTCTATCCAATTGAGCTACTGAGACACTGCGTGCCGACACACCGATCGGTGCCAGCGAGGACGGCGTGCATCTTAGCGGCATGTGGCGCTTTTGTCATGTCGTCATTGCCCTTCAACCCTGTAGCCAATGTCGCCTGAAAACACGGCCTGATAAACCGATCATGCAATTTGCAACACCCCAAAAAGCCATCATTGCAAAACGCACTGTAGAGCACTTTTTTTAATTTAGTAAGCTATTGATTTATAAGGATTTTTTATCATTTTCTGATTGGCATGCAGACTGCATTATTGATATCTGTGGAACACATCTCATCCCAAACGGTCGGGCACAGGTACTGGAAAATGAACAAGACTCTCTCAGCGTTGAACGCGGCAGCTCTGGTGGCTCTGGTGGCATTTCATTTCCAGGATTCTGGTATCAAGGATGCTCAGGCCATCACGCCTGCTCCTGTCCACCACCAGATCAGTCAGGCGCCAAAGCTGGCAATCATGACTGAACGCGTTGCAAGCGCAGCGATGCTGGCCAATGACGATGATGAGTCACTTCAGTTTCCACGCGCCGAACAGCGCTGGGTTTTCTGATAACGCCCGCAACGACCCTTTCAAGAGAGAGTAGCCATGTCAAAATCCGCGTTGTCATTTCTGGTCCTGGCGATCATGGCTGTCGTCGCCGACCTTTTGCTTCCTGTTAATGCACAAGCCATGAGTATCGCTGCAAACATCGCCGCCGGTGTGTTCGCCAGTCTCTTCGTAGTTGCGTTGTTCGTCGGTCGTCGCTTCAAGTTCGACCCGGTGCTTCGCTGACAGCGAAGCTACCTGCAGCAATTTGCCCGGTCGCCTGACCGTTCGCATCCAGAATCTCCCCTCCTCCGAAAGAACCTTCCTGCACCGCAGCCAACCCTTTGTCGGCTAACCTCGGTCACGCTGAATTTAGACGCACACTCAGAGTCAAATGGCCATGACAGCTAAAAAGGCTCGGTGGCGTGCCCTTTTATCCGGGGACAAATGCGATGACTTTGCAAATTCGCTCGCATATCTGATAATTGGTGCTGGCAATACGCCGCTACCTGAGTCAATATTTGTCACAGAATTGACGCCAAGGATTCGACGTAATACGGCATGATGTCGGCCCCTTGGAACCCCGGTTGAACATTTGGCCAAAATGATTGTCTGACTGTGACAATCTTGCGGCCACTTGCTAGAACCGCTTCCCCTGAACTAACCGGTTAAATATATGAGCCCTATGAAACAGGCTACTTATTCCAGCCGCACGGCTGACAAGTTCGTCGTTCGCCTACCAGACGGCATGCGTAATCGCGTGCAAGAGGTAGCCAAGAATCATCACCGCAGCATGAACTCGGAAATCATCGCTCGTCTCGAACAAAGCCTGATTCAGGAAGGTGCTCTTGGTGATGAACCAAGCCTGCGCCTCGATAGTCCTGAGCTGTCCTTGCACGAACGCGAGCTGCTGCAGCGCTTTCGTCAGCTTTCACATCGTCAACAGAACGCTCTTGTTTCGCTGATTGCTCATGACACGGAACTCGCTTCCGAAGAGTCCTGAGACTTGACGTAACAGACAAAGGCCAGCGAAAGCTGGCCTTTTTCGTTGTAGCCTTTTTGTAGTCTTTTTCTTTATTAGTCGTCGGCTTATTGCGTTACACAGCGACATGAAGACTTGGCCGAAGCATAAAAAAACCGCCTGATCATGGCGGTTTTTTTATTTCAAAAGACTGTAGCAGTCGCGAGGCTTAGAGCAGAAAGATCGTCGCCAGTCCGAGAAAGATGAAGAAGCCGCCGCTGTCGGTCATCGCCGTAATCATGACGCTTGCCCCCATCGCGGGATCTCGTCCCAGGCGGGAAAGCGCCATGGGAATGGAAACGCCCATCAGCGCTGCCAGCAACAGGTTGAGCGTCATGGCTGCGGTCATGACCACACCCAGCGACCAGCTGTCATACAGCAAGTAGGCGACCACGCCGATCACACCCCCCCATATCAGGCCGTTGATCAGGCCGACAGCCAGCTCCTTGCGCAGCAATCGCGCCGTGTTACCGGTATTGACCTGGTCCAGCGCCATCGCGCGCACGATCATGGTGATGGTCTGATTACCGGAGTTGCCACCGATACCGGCCACGATAGGCATCAGCGCAGCGAGCGCCACCAGCTTTTCGATGGAGCCTTCGAACAGGCCGATCACACGCGAGGCCAGAAACGCGGTTACCAGGTTGACTGCCAGCCAGGCCCAGCGGTTGCGTAGCGAACGCCATACTGACGCGAAGATGTCTTCTTCTTCACGCAGACCCGCCATGTTGAGGACTTCGCTTTCGCTTTCCTCACGGATCAGGTCGACCATTTCATCGATCGTCAGACGGCCGATCAGCTTGCCGTTCTTGTCCACGACCGGCGTGGAGATAAGGTCGTAACGCTCGAACGCCTGTGCCGCATCGTAGGCATCGTCTTCCGGGTGAAAGCTGACCGGATCGTTGGCCATGACTTCGCCAACCTGCTTCTCCGGATCATTGACCAGCAGACGCTTGATCGGCAGCACGCCCTTGAGCACGCCCTCGGAATCGACTACGAACAGTTTGTCGGTGTGACCGGGCAGCTCCTTGAGCCTGCGCAGGTAGCGCAGCACGACTTCAAGGCTGACATCCTCACGGATCGTCACCATCTCGAAGTCCATCAGCGCACCGACCTGATCCTCGTCATAGGACAGGGCCGACCGCACGCGCTCACGCTGCTGTGAATCCAGTGTTTCCATGAGCTCGTGAACGACGTCGCGGGGCAACTCGGGAGCAAGGTCGGCCAGTTCGTCGGCGTCCATGTCCCGTGCCGCCGCGAGCAACTCATGATCGTCCATGTCGGCGATCAGGGTTTCACGAACGGAATCGGATACTTCGAGAAGAATATCGCCATCGCGATCGGCCTTGACCAGCTGCCAGACGGTCAGACGGTCTTCCAGGGGCAAGGCTTCAAGGATATAAGCGACGTCGGCAGAGTGAAGGTCTTCGAGCTTGCGTTGCAACTCGACGAGGTTCTGCCGGTGAACCAGGTTTTCTACACGGTCCTGATGCTGACCTTCCTGACGATGGGTCAGGTCCTCAACAATACGCTGGCGCTGCAGCAGATCGACGACCTGAGCCAGGCGATCCTGCAAGCTTTCCTGCGTTTTTTTTACTTCTCTTTCGGTCATAGGCGAACTCCACTCCCAGCAGCGGAGCACGCCGGGAGATCAATCAGTTAATTCATGATTGTTGAAAAACATTATCGAGTAACGACTGGGTATGTCCATGGAGGTGTTCCACAAGCCCCGGCGGAGCTGACGGGCGCAATGATACACCGCTTTGAGCGAAGCGCACGCGAGAAAATTCAGCTCAGAACAACCGTTTGCAGCGCAAACCTGCACAACTCCGTAAGCCAGCCAGGGTTCGACGTCACATTCAGCCAACAAAACACGCTCGCCCCGCCCAAAGACGGCAGTTAGCCTTTGCTGACACCCGTCACGGAGGACCTTGAGCATGCGACCTGTCAATCATCTGCTGCTGTGGAGCGCCCTGCTCTGCCTTCCTGCCGCTGCAACCGCCAGCAACGTTCATCGCTGCGAGGATGCATCGGGAAAGATTACGTTTACCACCCTGGGCTGCCCGGATGGGCACAGTACCCGCCTGCAGAGAGCCTTCAATGCACCACCGGGAACCCGTATCGACGTGCTGCCGCCCGCCAGTACTGCACAAACCGCGCGCGGAAAACCGGCAGACCAGACAGTTGTCGTAGTCGGCACACGCGATGATGGCTGCGGCAACCGCTTAAGCGCCGAACAGCGCCGGGCTGCGATCATCAACCAGCGCACCCCTCCCGGCATGACGCAGCGTGATGTGGAGAGCCTGCTGGGGCGCCCCGACAAGATCACCAACCGCAACGGCGAATTGCATTACGTGTACAACCAGAAAAAAGGCCGCAGCAATAAGGTGACGTTCGACGAGCACGGATGCGTTAAAGGAAAACGCTAGAAAGCAAAAAGCCCACATCTTTCGATGTGGGCTTTTCGTTTGTATGGTGCACTCGACAGGATTCGAACCTGTGACCGCTCGGTTCGTAGCCGAGTACTCTATCCAGCTGAGCTACGAGTGCATTGGTGTTTTTAGACCAGATCACCTCTGGTTGGAGCCAGTTATCGGAAACCTTGTAATTGCTTACAACATTTCAAACAACTTTAAATGGTGCACTCGACAGGATTCGAACCTGTGACCGCTCGGTTCGTAGCCGAGTACTCTATCCAGCTGAGCTACGAGTGCATGTGTTGGTGCCGCGCATTATAGGTCGTAAAACTGTTTAGTCAAGCACTTTTTCTAGTAAATTCAACAACTTACAGATCAAGCCCAGTTTTACGCACTACATAAATAATGGCGGAGAACGGGGGATTCGAACCCCCGACACCCTTTTGAGGTGTACTCCCTTAGCAGGGGAGCGCCTTCGGCCACTCGGCCAGCTCTCCGCAACACGGGGCGTATAATAACCACCCTTTTCCCCGTTTGCAAACCAAAAATTCAATAAAAATTAATGGCTTGGTTCTTCGTCCTTCTCTTTCTTGATACGCAGGTAAATCTCTTCACGGTGGACAGCGACTTCCTTGGGCGCATTGACACCAATACGCACCTGATTACCCTTCACTCCGAGCACGGTGACAGTGATTTCACCATCCCCAATGATCAGGCTTTCCGCGCACCGACGAGTCAGAATCAGCATACTTTTCTCCTTACGTCTTTATTCAGGGACAACAGTCTGCAACCTATAGGCAGTGACACTAGCAAAACGCCATGACCACTACCTGTATATCGACTAACGCAAAGAAAACAAAAGCCCTTCTGCGCAGCACCCGAAAGACGCGGTCACGCCGCGCCCTTCGATGACAGGGTCATTCACCCTGCCGCGGAGCATCCAGCTCAAAGGCCGTGTGCAATGCGCGCACAGCCAACTCCAGGTATTTCTCTTCGATGACCACGGAAACCTTGATTTCCGATGTGGAGATCATCTGAATATTGATGCTCTCCTTGGCCAGCGCTTCGAACATGCGACTGGCAACGCCGGCATGCGAGCGCATGCCGACGCCGACGATGGACACCTTGGCGATCTTGGTATCGCCGGAGACTTCACGCGCGCTGATTTCACGCGCGGTGGCCTCAAGCACCTGCAAGGCCGCCTGATAGTCGTTGCGATGGATCGTGAAGGTGAAATCGGTGGTGTTATCGTGCGAGACGTTCTGCACGATCATGTCCACTTCGATATTGGCCGCGCTGATCGGGCCGAGAATCTTGAACGCCACGCCGGGGGTGTCTGGCACGCCACGGATGGTCAGCTTGGCTTCATCGCGGTTGAAGGCGATGCCGGAAATGATCGGCTGTTCCATGGATTCCTCTTCATCGATTGTAATGAGGGTGCCCGGCCCCTCTTTGAAGCTGTGCAGAACGCGCAGCGGGACATTGTATTTGCCGGCGAACTCGACCGCACGGATCTGCAGCACCTTGGAACCGAGGCTGGCCATTTCCAGCATCTCTTCGAAGGTGATCTTGTCGAGGCGCTGGGCCTGCGACACGACGCGCGGATCAGTGGTGTAGACGCCATCGACGTCGGTGTAGATCTGGCACTCGTCCGCTTTCAGCGCCGCCGCCAGGGCAACACCGGTCGTGTCCGAGCCACCACGCCCGAGGGTCGTGATGTTGCCGTGCTCATCGACACCCTGGAAGCCGGCGACCACCACCACGCGACCCGCTTTCAGGTCGGAGCGGATCTTCTGGTCGTCGATCTGCAGGATGCGCGCCTTGTTGTGCGCGCTGTCGGTGAGAATACGCACCTGATTGCCGGTGTAGGACACCGCCGGAACGCCACGCTTCATCAAGGCCATCGCCAGCAGCGCGATGGTGACCTGCTCGCCCGTGGAGACAATGACATCCAGCTCGCGAGGAACCGGCTGATCACTGATCTGCCTGGCCAGCTCGATCAGACGATTGGTTTCACCGCTCATGGCCGACAGCACGACCACAAGGTCGTCACCCGCCTCACGGAATTTCTTGACCTTGTCGGCCACCTGCTCGATGCGCTCTACAGAGCCCACGGAGGTGCCGCCAAATTTCTGTACGATTAAAGCCATCTCAAAGCCGCCTCAAATCCCGTTAAGAGCACCCATTAACATTCGAGCCCCAGTACGGCCTGCCGGTGTGCGGCAGGCACGCTGACCCGACTCAGATACCCTGCTCTACAAAAGGAACGGCCAGTGCCAGCGCTGAATCCAGCGCACCGGCATCGACACCACCGCCTTGAGCCATGTCAGGACGGCCGCCACCTTTACCACCTACGGCGGCAGCTGCCTGCTTCATCAAATCACCGGCTTTGAGTTGGCCAGTCAGGTCCTTGGTCACGCCTGCGACCAAGACAACCTTGTCCTCATGAACACTGCCGAGCAGGATCACTGCGCGGCCGAGCTTGTTCTTCAACTGATCGACAAGCGCCAACAGCGCCTTGCCGTCCTGACCATCCAGGCGCGTGGCCAGAACCTTGACCCCTTTGACATCCAGCGCAGCTGACGACAGGTCGTCACCGGCGGCACTGGCTGCCTTGGCCTGCAGTTGTTCCAGTTGTTTTTCCAGCAGACGGTTGCGTTCAATCACCGCCGTCAGCTTGTCCAGCAGGTTGTCGCGATTGCCTTTGACCAGCGTCGCGGCTTCCTTGAGTTGATCTTCGGCCGAATTCAGCCAGGCCAGGGCCGCAGCGCCAGTGACGGCCTCGATACGGCGCACGCCTGCTGCAACACCGCCCTCACTGACGATCTTGAACAGCGCGATGTCACCGGTGCGGCTGGCGTGAATGCCACCACACAGCTCGACGGAAAACTCGCCGCCCATGCTCAGTACGCGAACGCTGTCGCCGTACTTCTCGCCGAACAGCGCCATGGCACCCTTTTTCTTCGCCGTGTCGATATCGGTTTCTTCGGTCATTACCTCGGTGTTCTTGCGAATCTCGGCGTTGACGATATCTTCCAGCGCGCGCAGTTGCTCGGGCTTGATCGCTTCGAAATGGCTGAAGTCGAAGCGCAGACGCTGACTGTCGACCAGCGAGCCTTTCTGCTGAACGTGCTCACCCAGCACCTGACGCAATGCGGCGTGCAGCAAGTGAGTGGCCGAATGGTTCAATTTGGTTGCATCGCGAACTTCATCAGCCACTTGTGTTTCAACCTGCGCGCCAACGCTCAGGCTGCCGGACGCCACAACGCCGTGGTGCAGGAACGCACCACCGGTCTTGGTGGTATCACTGACGTCAAAGCGCGCGTCACCGGCCAGCAGGAAACCGCTGTCACCGATCTGACCGCCCGACTCGGCGTAGAACGGGGTGATGTCGAGAATCACCACGCCCTCTTCGCCTTCATTCAGGTGAGAAACCGACTGGCCTTCCTTATAGAGGGCCACGACGCTGGCGCTGCCAGTGGTCGCCGAGTAACCGGTGAACTGCGTGGCCACATCGACCTTGACCAGGCTGTTGTAATCCATGCCGAACGAACTGGCCGAACGGGCGCGCACGCGCTGGGCGTCCATTTCACGCTCGAAGCCTGCTTCGTCCAGGGTCAGGTTGCGCTCGCGGGCGATGTCGCCGGTCAGGTCCATCGGGAAGCCGTAGGTGTCGTACAGCTTGAACACCACTTCGCCCGGAACCACGGTGCCTTTGAGGTCGGCCAGATCCTGCTCGAGAATTTTCAGACCTTGCTCGAGGGTCTTGGCGAACTGCTCTTCTTCGCCTTTCAGTACGCGTTCGATGTGCGACTGCTGCTGCACCAGCTCAGGGAACGCAGACCCCATCTCGGCAACCAGCGCGGCAACGATCTGGTAGAAGAAGCTGCCCTTGGCACCCAGCTTGTTGCCGTGACGGCAGGCGCGACGAATGATGCGGCGCAGCACATAACCACGCCCTTCGTTGGAGGGCAGCACGCCGTCGGCGATCAGGAAGCCGCACGAGCGAATGTGGTCAGCCACGACTTTCAGCGAAGCCTGGTTGTCATTGCTGCAACCGATGGCCTTGGCCGACGCAGCCAGCAGGCTCTGGAACAGGTCGATTTCATAGTTGGAATGCACGTGCTGCAGGACCGCACTGACGCGCTCCAGGCCCATGCCGGTATCGACCGACGGCGCTGGCAGCGGGTGCAGCACGCCATCTGCAGTCCGGTTGAACTGCATGAATACGTTATTCCAGATTTCGATGTAACGGTCGCCGTCTTCTTCCGGCGAGCCTGGCGGGCCGCCCCAGATTTCCGGGCCGTGATCGAAGAAAATCTCGCTGCAAGGACCGCACGGGCCGGTGTCGCCCATGGTCCAGAAGTTATCGGAGGCGTACGGTGCGCCTTTGTTGTCGCCAATACGGACCATGCGCTCGGCAGGTACGCCGATCTCCTTGGTCCAGATGTCGTAGGCTTCGTCGTCAGTGGCGTATACCGTGACCCAGAGTTTTTCCTTGGGCAGGTTGAGCCATTTTTCGGAGGTCAGGAAGGTCCAGGCGTAGGTGATGGCATCACGCTTGAAATAGTCACCGAAGCTGAAGTTGCCCAGCATTTCGAAAAAAGTATGGTGACGAGCGGTATAGCCGACGTTTTCCAGGTCGTTGTGCTTGCCACCGGCACGCACGCATTTCTGACTGGTAACGGCGCGGGTGTAGGCGCGCTTTTCCTGGCCCAGGAAGCAATCCTTGAACTGGTTCATGCCTGCGTTGGTGAACAGCAGGGTTGGGTCATTGCCCGGAATCAAGGAGCTTGAAGCGACACGGGTGTGGCCTTGCTCTTCGAAGAAGCCAAGGAAGGCTTCACGGATTTCTGCGCTTTTCATAGGTTCTTCCACGGAGACTGCGGCCAGAGGCAAGTGCAAAACGTCAAATGACGTAGCGACGGCAAAGGGCCGCATTATATAGGCGTTGCGCCCTCGGTACAGTGTGTTTGTGCGATAGAAACAAGTAACTGGATTATCGGCATGTCATGGGTGTTCAAAGGCTGCGAATGCGGCGATGACCTGTTCGATCTGAGCGCGCGACACGTTCAGGTGGGTCACCATGCGCAGCCGCGACGCGGCCGTGAGTACGATGCCACGCTCGGCGCAGAACGCTTTGAGCGATGCCGCGCGCTCGCCGATCTGCACATAGACCATATTGGTCTGCACCGGCTCGACAGCGTAGCCGAGCCCGCTCAGGCCTTCAGCCAGAAACGCCGCGTTGGCATGGTCGTCCGCCAACCGCTCGACCTGATGATCCAGCGCGTAGAGCCCTGCCGCCGCCAGCCCTCCAGCCTGACGCATGCCACCGCCGAGCATCTTGCGCAAGCGGCGGGCCTTGGCGATCAACGGCTGCGAACCGCACAGCACCGAGCCGATCGGCGCGCCCAGCCCCTTGGAAAGGCAGACCGAAACCGAATCGAAGTGCCGGGTGATCTCATGGACATCGACACCCAGCCTGACCGCGGCGTTGTACAGTCGTGCGCCGTCCAGATGGAGGGCGAGCCCCTTTTCCAGAGTGAGGGTACGCGCGGCAGCCAGGTAGTCCAGGGGCAGCACTTTGCCCTGCATGGTGTTTTCCAGGGCCAGCAGGCGCGTGCGGGCAAAGTGAAAATCATCGGGCTTGATGGCGTCGAGCACCTGCTGCAGGTCCAGAGAACCGTCGGCCTGTACCTCCAGCGGCTGTGGCTGAATGGAGCCCAGCACTGCCGCACCGCCACCTTCGTATTTATAGGTGTGGGCCTGCTGACCGACGATGTACTCGTCGCCGCGTTCACAGTGCGCCATCAGCGCCAGCAGATTGCTCATGGTGCCCGACGGCACGAACAGCGCGGCATCAAACCCGAGGCGTCCGGCAAGCGTTGCTTCGAGCAGGTTGACGGTAGGGTCCTCGCCGTAGACGTCATCGCCAACGGGCGCACGTGCCATGGCATCAAGCATGCCGGCCGTGGGCAGAGTCACTGTGTCGCTGCGCAGATCGATGACAGTCACGAAAAAGCTCCCTGAAGTTGAAGATCGATAATGCATGCAACCTTTGGCTTGCAACAAGGCATTACTGACGACGCGGTACATGATAATCAAGCGCCGCCGCTCTCGATACTCCGACCCCTTATAAGAAAAAGGCAGGTATACCGTACGAAAGTGTCCATGCATGATCCAGCGAACTATGATAAAAATCTCGCGCCGGCCACGTAAAGTGACGGCAACGTTCTCAGGGCGGGGTGTAATTCCCCACCGGCGGTAATGACGCGCAATGCGTCTAGCCCGCGAGCGCTTGGGGGTCGTGGCGTTGGCCGCGATCTGTAAGGTCAGCAGACCCGGTGTGATTCCGGGGCCGACGGTCATAGTCCGGATGAAGAGAGAGCGGGATTGGCGTCAACAAGAACGTCTGTAAAACCTATCCATGAACGACATCGTTCAGGAGGCTTTCCTACGCAGCTTGAATCCCTTTCGATCCAAACGCCCTGTTTTTTCCATAAACAGGAGTCAGAACACGTGCAACCAACTGCAATCGACAGCAAAAGCAAAAGCCACGCAAACGAGCGTGTCGCGTTCATCCAGGCCTGCTGGCACAAGGATATCGTCGACCAGAGCCGTAAAGGTTTTATCGCCGAGATGGCCAATCAGGGCTACGCCGAAAGCGATATCGACATCTTTGAAGTGGGCGGCGCCTTTGAAATCCCGCTGCATGCAAAACTGCTGGCCAATACCGGCCGCTACGCCGGCATCGTCGGCGCCGCACTGGTAGTGGACGGCGGCATCTATCGTCACGAATTCGTCGCGCAGTCAGTGGTCAGCGCGCTGATGCAGGTCCAGCTGGAAACCGAAGTACCGGTGTTCTCCGTGGTCCTGACACCGCATCACTTCCATGCCGGCGAAGAGCATCAGAAGTTCTTCTTCGATCACTTCGTGCACAAGGGCGAAGAAGCAGCCAAGACCTGCGCTGACACCCTGAACAAGGTACGCAGCCTGCGCCGTCTGGATGCACAGCAGAAAGCGGCCTGCTGAGACGCAGCATCGGTAGGTGTTCTCCCGGACACCTATCGTTCTGGACGCTCTGCGTCAGGTCCTGAGGGTGCCGAGCGATCAGCCGAGGCTGTCCGCATCAGTGGGTACGATCAGAATCCCCGCCCGCAGGCCGTTTTTGACCCTGGGGTTGGGGAAGATGATTCTCGCGCCCTCTTCTTCCACTACCCAGCGTGAACCACCCGCGTCTTCGGCCAGCACGTAGCCCTTTTCCAGCGGGGAGAAGTTCTCGACGTCATCGGCCAGGTTGAAGGTGAACGCATCGGTGCGCTTGATCACTTCCCGCGCCACGCTGAACAGTTGCAACCCTTCAAGATCGTCATCCAGCTCAGGTTCAGTGCCCTCGATGAGCTGCTCGAGACACACGCGCAGTGGCCCAAGATTGACCTGCTGGTTCTGCCCGAACGGCCGCGCCTTGCCCAGTTCCAGAGTGAAAGCCTCGGCCCCCAATTGATCGTAGGTGTAGGCGCTGAACACAATGGACGGCTTGTTTTGCAGCAGCACCGCACTCATGCCCGCCGCTCGTAGCCTGGCCAGCTCAAGCCGGGAATGCTGACGTCCTTCCTTCCACGGGTACAGCGCGAACTGTTCGATCGTCGAGCCGCGAATGGCGGTGTGCAGATCGTAATGCAGCCGATAACGCTCCGGCAGACTGAAAAAGCTGGCGGCCAGTCGTTCCAGCTCGCAGGCCCGCAAGGCCTCGGCGCCACCGCTTTGCAGATGACGGCCGTTGAACAGCCGATTGACGTCCTGCTCGACAAAACGCGCCCCGCGTCGCATGGCGTCGGGATTGCCGAACAGGAACAGAATTCGTGCGCGCGGTTTCAGGTCGCCGCGCGCAATGCTGCGGATCAATTCATCCAGCAGCTCGATGGGCGCAGTCTCGTTGCCATGGATACCGGCAGACAGCAGCAGGTCAGTGCCATTGTCACGAGCCTGTGGCGGGCGGACTTCCAGTGCGCCCTCGCCCATCCAGCGCATGCGCACGCCTTCGACGGTCAGTTGAGTCTTTTCCGCCGGCTCACGTCCAGCCAGGGTCAGTTCAAGCAGTTTGCCGAGGGCGAGCATGGCGCGCTTCCTTAGTGGTTGCAGTCAGGGCCGTGAACGTGACCGTCTTCCTCGACGCCCATGTCGGCCGGTTCCATTTCCAGTTGCAGGCTGACCAGGTTGGTCGCCAGCGGACGCAGCAGCAAGTTGGCGTATTCGGCATCGTCCTCTTCGACGTCAACGCCGATCAGCAACTGGCCACGGCCATCCTGCTGAATCCACAGTTCCTTGCCCTGCCAGATGACGGCAACGCGGGTGCAGGACGTTTCCAGCTGGGTGCCATCAGTGTCTTCAAGGATCAGTTGCAGGGCGTCGCTCATATAAAAATGCTCTCTATAAAGGAAATAGTGCGCCGGACAGTGGCCCGGCGCGCAGGATGCTTCAATTCAGTTGAAACGGATAAACCGCGCCCAGTTTAAGGATTTGCGTCAGTTCATCCAATGCCGCGCGGCATTCGTCGAGCAATCGAGGGTCGGCCAGATCGCTTTCACTCATGCGATCCCGGTAGTGCCTGTCGACCCACTGCGTCAACGTTTCGTACAACGGCGCAGTCATGATCACCCCCGGATTCACCGCCGCCAGCTCGGTGTCGTTGAGCGCCACCCGCAAGCGCAGGCAGGCTGGACCACCACCGTTCTGCATGCTTTGTTTGAGGTCGAACACCTTGACCTCGGCAACCGGGCTGTCATCGGCGATCAATCGTTGCAGGTAAGCCCAGACACTCGCGTTCGCCTGGCATTCCTGCGGCACTATCAGCAGCATCGAGCCATCGGACCGCGACAACAGCTGGCTATTGAACAGGTAGGAGCGCACGGCATCCTGAACCGAGACCTCGGCACGCGGTACGCAAATCGCCCGCAACTTACCGCCGACAAGACTGAGCTTGTCGCGCAGCTCATCGAGCATCGGCTCGGTATTGAGGAATGCGTCCTGGTGATAGAACAAGACCTCACCGTTGCCGACCGCAATCACATCGTTGTGGAACACCCCCTGATCAATGACCGCCGGGTTCTGCTGACTATAGACCACGCCGGCTTCGCTCAGACCGTGCAGCCGCGCAACGGCGCGTGACGCCTCCAGGGTCTGACGCGCCGGATACTTCTGCGGCGCCGGGTAGCGCGTGTCGAAGGCACTGCGGCCAAACACGAAGAACTCGACACCGGCCTCGCCGTAATCACGACAGAAACGGGTGTGGTTGGCAGCGCCTTCATCGCCAAACTGCGCGACAGGCGGTAGCGCAGGGTGATGAGCGAAATGCTTTGCATCCGCGAACATCGCGCCGAGCACGCGAGTGGTGGTCGGATGCTCGATGCTGCGGTGGTATTTGCAGTTGAGGTTGGCCGCCGTGAAATGCACGCGCCCATCGGCAGTGTCGGCACTGGGGCTGACCGTGGCCGCGTTGGCCACCCACATGCTGGATGCCGAGCAACTGGCGACCAGCAACGGCATGTCCTGACGGGCCGCTTTTTCAATCACCTGCTCATCGCTGCCGGTGAAGCCCAGACGGCGCAGGCCGGACACATCAGGACGTTCCTGCGGTGCCAGCACGCCTTGGGTAAAACCCAGGTCCATCAGCGCTTTCATTTTCGCCAGGCCTTGCAGCGCCGCCTCACGCGGGTTAGCACTTTGCTGGCTGTTACTCTGGGAGGCAACGTTACCGTAGGACAACCCGCCGTAGTTGTGGGTTGGCCCGACCAGACCGTCAAAATTCACTTCACAGGACTTCATCGGCAAGGCTCCGTGGATCTATTCTTATAAGCAATCGTGCGCACACTGTCAGCTCAGCCTGATGCCGGGGGTCAGTGTCGCAGGCAGCGTCAGGCTGCCGGCCTCCAGCGAAGCCACCGGATAGGCGCAGTAATCGGCCGCGTAATAGGCGCTGGCGCGATGGTTGCCCGAGGCGCCTACCCCGCCGAACGGCGCGCTGCTGGCGGCTCCGGTCAACGGCTTGTTCCAGTTGACGATCCCGGCACGGCTGTGCAGCCAGAACTGCTGATAACGCGCTTCGGAGTCAGAGAGCAGGCCTGCCGCCAGGCCATAACGGGTGGCGTTGGCTTCGGCGATGGCGGCGTCAAACCCGGCGTAGCGGATGACCTGCAGCAGCGGGCCGAACAGCTCTTCGTCGGGTCGATCGGGCACCGCGCTGACATCGATAATGCCAGGCGTCAGCAGCGCCGAGCCGGGCTGCGGCTGGCGCATTTCCAGCAGGGTCAGTGCGCCGTTGGCGAGCAGATTGCGCTGCGCGTCGAGCAAGGCGCGTGCAGCCTCCAGCGAAATCACCGAACCCATGAACGGCGCAGGCTGTTGATCGAACGCACCGGCTTCGATAGTAGCGCTGACGCCCACCAGTCGTGCCAGCAAGGCATCACCCCAGTCGCCTTCGGGCACCAGCAGACGACGCGCACAGGTGCAGCGCTGGCCCGCGGAAATGAAGGCTGACTGAATGATGGTGTACACCGCTGCATCGATGTCCTGAACCTGATCGACGATCAACGGGTTGTTACCGCCCATTTCCAGGGCAAGGATCTTGTCCGGCCGACCGGCGAACTGCTGATGCAGCGCATTGCCGATCCGGCTCGACCCGGTGAAGAACAGGCCGTCGATACCCGGATTGGCCGCCAGCGCGATTCCGGTTTCGCGACCGCCCTGCAGCAGGTTCAGGACCCCGGCAGGCAGCCCGGCTTCGATCCAGCACTTGACGGTCAGCTCAGCGACTTTCGGTGTCAGTTCGCTGGGTTTGAACAGCACCACGTTGCCCGCCAGCAAGGCCGGGACGATATGGCCGTTGGGCAGATGCCCGGGAAAGTTGTACGGGCCGAACACGGCGACCACGCCGTGCGGCTTGTGGCGCAGTACCGCAGTGGCGTCGCCCAGTGGCCCGCTCTTTTCGCCGGTTCGTTCGCGATAGCTCTGCACCGAGATGGCAATCTTGTTGACCATGCTGGTCACTTCGGTCGCCGACTCCCACAAGGGTTTGCCGGTTTCTTCACCAATGCACTGCGCCAGCGCGTCGGCGTGATGTTTGAGCCGTGCAGCGAAGGCCTCCAGTATCGTGATGCGCTGATCCAGAGACAGCAGTGCCCAGGCGGGAAATGCCTGACGCGCCGCCTGCACCGCCTTCTCGACCTGCGCGGCGCTCGCCCCACGCCCGGACCACAGCACTTGCTGGGTCACCGGGTTCAGCGAATTGACTACCTCACCCTGCCCGTCCTGCCACGCGCCTGCGATGTAAAGGGTATTCATCAAACGCCCTCCCGCGCCGCAGACAAGGGCACCGCGCGCACATTGTCGCCCGCACTCATGCGCAGGCGCTTGGCGGTTTGCGGAGCGACGACCAGCGTACCGGCGGCAAAACGCGCAGCGCCTACCGTGACGCGGCAGTCTTCACGCTTGCGGTTGTAGATGAGGAACTGTGGAGCGTCGTCACCTGGCGTGCCGATGGCCAGCACCAGCGCCTGGCTGTCCTTGATTGCGCGAATCTTGCCGGTCTCGCACTCGATAGCCGGGCCGGCATCGAAGATGTCGACATAACCCTGATACGAAAAGCCTTCGCTCTTGAGCATGGTCAGCGCAGGCTCGGTGTCGGCATGCACCCGACCGATCACGTTGCGTGCGTCTTCGGAAAGAAAGCAGCTGTACAACGGAAACTTGGGCATCAGTTCGGCGATGAATGCCTTGTTGCCCACGCCGGTCAGGTAATCGGCCTGACTGAATTCCATCTTGAAGAAGTGCCGCCCCAGACTTTCCCAGAACGGCGAACGGCCCTGCTCATCGGACATGCCGCGCATTTCAGCAATGATCTTGTTGCCGAACAGCCTGGGGAATTCGGCGATGAACAGCATGCGCGCCTTGGACAGCAGGCGACCGTTGAGGCCGTTACGCGAATCACTGTGCAGGAACAGCGAGCACAGCTCGGAATTACCGGTCAGATCGTTGGCCAGGAACAGGGTCGGAATTTCCCGGTAGATGTTCAGCTCCTGTGAAGCGCTGACGGTCAGACCGACCCGGTAGTTGTACCAAGGCTCGCGCAGACCGACCGCTCCGGCAATGGCGGAAATACCCACCACCCGGCCGTCGTCGTCTTCCAGCACGAACAGGTAATCGGCATCGCCGCGCTCGGCTTCTCCGCGAAAGGTCTTTTCGGCCCAGCCTACCCGGTGCGCCAGACGCTGCTCATTGGCGGGCAGAGTCGTCAGACCGGCGCCGGTGCTACGCGCCAGCTCGATCAACGCGGGCAGGTCGCTGCTGCGTACAGGACGAACGATCATGTTATCTCCTCAGCGGCTCATCAAGAGCCTTGAAACTCGCTAATCAGCTATCGAACGTCCGGTTCAGACCGCGACAATCCGCACACTGGCACCTTCACCAACACCCAGGGCATCGGCAGCCTGGAGACTCAGCACCACCGGCCTGCCGGGCGCCCAGTCCAGTTCCAGCAGCACCGCGCGGTAGTCCTGCAACAGGCCATTGGCGATCAGATACAGACGCCCACCCTTGCCGACATCGCTGCCTTGCCCGGGCTCGACCTTGACCGGAACCAGACGGCTCTGGGCAATCGAACGAATCCCGGACACCCGAGCGTGCAGCGTCGGTCCACCGTCGAAAATGTCGATGTAGTGATCGGTTTCAAAGCCCTCGCGCATCAGGATGTCGAAGGTGATCTGCGCGCGCGGATGCACCTGTCCCATGGCTTCCTGCGCTGCGTCGGGCAGCAGTGGCACGTAGATCGGGTAATGCGGCATCAGCTCGGCGAGGAAGGTCCGGCTTTTCAGCCCGCACAGGCGTTCGGCAGCGGCGTAATTGATATCGAAGAAGTTGCGCCCGATGGCATCCCAGAACGGTGAGTCGCCCTGCTCATCGCTGTAACCGACGATCTCGGTCACCACCGAATCGGCAAAGCGCTCGGGGTGACTGGCGACAAACAGCAGCCGGCCGCGCGAATTGAGCTCCGACCATGCCGTGCCGACCAGCTCCGGGACCACGTAAAAACTGGTCAGCAGACTGTTGCCGGTCAGGTCATGACACTGCGACAGCACGTGAATCTTGTTATGGATCTTCAGTTCGCGGGAAGCATGCACGAAGGTTTCGTTGCGAAAACTGTAGAACGGCTCGGAGTAGCCCGCCGAGGCCACGATGCCCGAGCAGCCTACCAGCTTGCCGCTTTCGCTGTCTTCGAGCACGAAGAAGTAGGTTTCTTCGCCGTTGAAGCTGACCTCGGCGGCAAACGACGCCTCCGACGAGCCGATCTTGTCGGTCAGGCGGCCAGCATCGTCGGGCAAGGACGTGACACCGATAGGGCTGTCGGCAGCGAGGCGTTGAACCTCGGCCAGGTCAGCCATTTGCGCAGGGCGCATTACCAGCATGGTGCCACTCCTTGTAGATCGACCAGCCTTTACGACCGGCGCTAGTAGAAGCACCACATGGCGTCAGGCCGCATGGCGCAGGAAACAGGTGCGGCGTCTGCCATCAAGCGGACACCGCAAGGCTGCCATCGAATCAGGATGTCAGTTTGGCGATGGCGCGTTCGAAGCGGTTCAGGCCCTCTTCGATGTCTGCGTCTTCAATCACCAGGCTCGGCGCGAAACGAATCACGTCAGGGCCGGCCTGCAGGATCATCAGGTCCTGGGCCTCGGCCGCATTGAAGATGTCCTTGGCCTTGCCTTTCCAGGCATCGGACAACACGCAACCGATCAACAGGCCCAGACCGCGCACTTCGCTGAACACGCCGTATTGCTGGCCGATACTTTCCAGACGGGTCTTGAATTGCTGATGCTTGCGCTGCACGCCCGCAAGCACTTCAGGCGTATTGACGACATCGATGACCGCCTCACCGACCGCGCAGGCCAGCGGGTTGCCGCCATAGGTGGTGCCGTGCACGCCGACCGCGAAGTGCCTGGCGAGCTTTTCAGTGGTGAGCATGGCCGCCAGCGGGAAACCGCCGCCGATGCTCTTGGCGCTGGAAAGGATGTCCGGGGTCACGCCGTAATGCATGTAGGCGAACAGATGACCGCTGCGGCCCATGCCGCTCTGCACTTCATCGAACACCAGCAGGGCGTTGTGCTCGTCACACAGCTTGCGCGCACCTTGCAGGTATTCCAGCTGACCCGGCAGAACACCACCCTCGCCCTGAATCGGCTCCAGCACCACGGCACAGGTCTTGTCGGTAACAGCAGCCTTCAGTGCGTCGAGGTCGTTGTACGGCACATGGCTGATGCCGGTGATCTTCGGCCCGAAACCATCGGAGTACTTCGGCTGCCCACCCACGCTGACGGTGAACAGGGTGCGGCCATGAAAGCTGTTCAGCGCCGCGATGATTTCGTACTTCTCCGGGCCGTACTGGTCATGCGCTACACGGCGTGCCAGCTTGAAGGCGGCTTCGTTGGCTTCAGCACCGGAGTTACAGAAGAACACGCGCTCGGCGAACGTCGCATCCACCAGCTTTTTCGCCAGACGCAGGGTCGGCTCGTTGGTGAAGACGTTGGACACATGCCAGAGGTTATTGGCCTGCTCGGTCAAGGCACCGACCAGCGCCGGGTGGCAGTGGCCCAATACGTTGACGGCGATACCGCCCGAGAAATCCACCAGTTCGCGCCCCGCCTGATCCCAGACCCGGGAGCCCGCACCGCGCACAGGGATGAACCCGGCCGGGGCGTAATTGGGGACCATTACCTGGTCGAAATCGGCGCGTTGCACCGCAGCATGCTCAACGGACATCGGAGTCTCCTGATGAGGAACGCCTGCCTGAAACTGGCGAGCGATGGAAAGATTGTAAGGACTGATTTGTGTTCGGCCTTGCCGCCAGGCGACAACTTGTTACAGCGCAAAACCGGGTTTTTTCAAGGTTTTCGGCAATGCGACAATTTGCGTAACAAAGGCGCAGTTTAAACGGATTGAAGCCGGCCTGTCTGGACCTGAGCTATCGCGGCAGCACTTTATCGCGACAAGACAATCAACCGCGTTCGGCAGGCACAGGGGAAAGTTCGAACGGGCTGCTGCTGCGTCGCTGATTGCGGTCTTCGCGCGGCGTGGCACCGAAGAAATTGCGGTAGGCGCTGGAGAAGTGCGGCCCCGAGGAAAAACCGCACGAAAGGCCGATCTGAATGATTGACTTGCTGGTCTGCATCAGCATCTGGCGCGCCTTGTTCAGGCGCAGTTCCAGGTAATACTGGCTGGGCACACGGTTGAGGTACTGCTTGAAGATCCGTTCCAGCTGACGACGAGACACGCACACGTGCTGGGCGATTTCGTCGGTGGTCAATGGCTCTTCGATGTTGGCTTCCATCAGCAGCACCGCCTGAGTCAGCTTGGGATGGCTGGAGCCCAGACGGTTCTGCAGCGGAATGCGCTGACGCTCGCCGCCTTCGCGAATGCGCTCGACCACCAGCTCTTCGGACACCGCCCCGGCCAGTTCAGCGCCATGATCACGGGACAGCACCGCCAGCAGCAGGTCGAGCACCGACATGCCACCACAGGCGGTCAGGCGATCCCGGTCCCAATCGAACAAATGGCTGGTGGCAATGACCTTGGGGAAACGCTCGGCGAAGTCGTCCTGCCAGCGCCAGTGCACGGCGGCCCGGTAGCCATCCAGCAGGCCCAGTTGCGCAAGCGGATAGACGCCCGCTGACAGCCCGCCAATCGAACAGCCGGCACGCACCAGTTGCTTGAGCGCACTGCCCAGCGCCGGGGCCACACCTGCAGGAGGCTCGTCAGCCAGCAAAAACAGCTTCTGAAAGCCTTCCAGCCGCCCGGCCCAGGGCTCGCCCGGCAATTGCCACGCGCCGGCAAGCGCCGAAGGCTCCGCAGCCTCGGCCTGCAGGAACGACAGCTCATAGACCACTTCAGGATGAACGCGCTGCGCAACGCGCAAGGCTTCCTCGGCCAGTGCCAGGGTCAGGGCTTTGGTGCCAGGCCAGACGAGGAAACCTATTCGATGGGCAGTCATTGGGACATCCGATACGTATTGCCGCAAAAGCCGAGCCTTGGAAGACAGCTCGATCTGGAACATCCAGGTCGTGTCGCGCGTCGCGCAGCATGCCCTGTTCTGCCATAAAAAGGCATCGTCATGCGCTGCCGATCGTCACTTCAGGCTGCCGGACAGGAACTGCTGCAAACGCTCGGTCTGCGGATTGGCCAGCACTTCGCGCGGATCGCCACGCTCCAGAACGACGCCCTGATGCAGGAAAACCAGCTGATTGGAGACCTCACGGGCAAAACCCATTTCGTGAGTCACCACCACCATGGTGCGGCCTTCCTGAGCCAGCCCTTGCATGACCTTGAGCACATCACCGACCAGCTCCGGGTCCAGCGCCGAGGTCGGCTCATCGAACAGCATCACCTCGGGCTCCATCGCCAGTGCGCGGGCAATCGCCACACGCTGCTGCTCACCGCCGGACATGTGCCCAGGGTAAGCGTCCTTGCGATGGGACACGCCGACTTTGGCCAGATAGTGTTCGGCCTTTTCCAGCGCTTCCTTTTTCGACACACCCAGCACATGGACCGGCGCTTCGATGATGTTCTGCAGTGCCGTCATGTGCGACCACAGGTTGAAGTGCTGGAACACCATCGACAGGCGTGAACGCATACGCTGCAACTGCTTGGCATCGGCAGCTTTCAGGCCGCCTTCCTTGTTCGGCACCAGCTTCAACTCTTCGTTGTTGAGCAGGATCTTGCCGGCATGGGGCTGTTCGAGCAGGTTGATGCAGCGCAGAAAGGTGCTTTTGCCCGAGCCGCTGGAGCCGATGATGCTGATGACATCGCCAGCCTTGGCGGTCAGGGACACGCCCTTGATCACTTCGTGACTGCCATAGCGCTTGTGCAGATCCTGCACTTCCAGTTTGTTCATGCTTTGGGTTTCCACAGAACGGTCAATCACTGAGCAGACGTCCGTGACGCAGCGCCGTGCGCCCCGCCACCTTGGCCAGCCAGAAACCGGGTTGAGCGTAACGAAGCCGCTCGATGGCGAACAACACCCCGGCAGTATTCGCGCAAATGGTACTGACCTGATCGGACAGCGGGTCGATCACTTCGAACAGCGGATCGCCCACCTCGACCCTGTCGCCTGCCGCGCGCAGGAACGTCACCACGCCGGGGTGCGGTGCATAGAGCAATTCGGTGCCTTCGAACGGCAAGGCTTCGTGCGCCGGCTGCGGCCAGTCGCCGCTGATGAAGCCCTGTTCGGCGAGGAACGCCAGAATGCCCTCGGCGTGCGCGATTGCCTGCGGCTTGCCGGTATCGGCCTGACCGCCCAGTTCAAGAGTGGTCGCGAGGCAGGCCAGCGGGATCTGCGCCTGCGGGAAAATCCGCGAAAGGCGCAACCAAGGCAGCGAGCAGGCTTCATCGAAGGAGCTGCCACCGGAATCCTCGGCGAGCAGCGCCACCTGGATATTCAGATGCGCCGACAGCGAACGCCATTGTGGCCAGTGCTGCGGCAAGGCGTACATGTGCAGCGCGGCATCGGCATCACAATGCAGATCGAGCACCACATCAGCGACGCAGGCATGACTGAGCAGGATGCGTTGCATGCCTTGCAATTCGCTCTGCGGTGCGGGCAGACCTTCGAGCGCAGCGCTCATTGCCTGGCGAATCAGCCGGGTATTGGCGCGCGGGTCATCGCCCAGCTGACCTTCCAGCAACTCGGCGACCGGCTCGCTCAGCTCGGTGAAGTCACGGTTGAAATTCTTGCCACTGCCGAACTCGAAACGGCCTTGATGCGCGCCTTGCAGCAACTGCCCCAGGCCCAGCGGATTGGCCACCGGCACCAGTTCGACGACACCTTTGAGGAGGCCTTGCTGCTCCAGCTCGGTCAGGCGTTTTTTCAGCTCCCAGGCCGTGCGCATGCCGGGCAGTTCGTCGGCATGCAGGCTGGCCTGGATGTAGGCCTTGCGCTCGCCGGTGCCGAAGCGAAAGACGCTCAGCGTGCGTTCGGTGCCGAGGGTGCTCCACGGCAATACATGATCGGTTCTTTGCATTTCAGACCTTCCGTGGGGCGAGGTAGCCCAGCCAGCGACGTTCGGCGATCTTGAACAGCCGCACCAGAATGAATGTCAGGCCCAGATAGAAAACGCCTGCGGTGATGTAAGCCTCGAAAGGCAGGTAGAACTGCGCGTTGACCGTACGGGCCGCGCCGGTGATGTCGATCAGGGTCACGATGGACGCCAGACTGGTGGTCTGCAGCATCATGATGACCTCGTTGCTGTACTGCGGCAGCGCCCGGCGCAAGGCCGACGGCAGCAGAATGCGCCGGTACATCTTGGCTTTCGACATGCCCATGGCCCGCGCGGCCTCGATTTCACCGGCCGGTGTGGCCTTGAGGCTGCCGGCGATGATCTCCGCCGTGTAGGCGCTGGTGTTGATGGTGAACGCCAGGCAGGCGCAGAAGGTGGCGCTGGACAGCCAGGGCCACAAAAAGCTTTCGCGCACCGCTTCGAACTGGGCCAGCCCGTAATAGATCAGGAACAGCTGCACCAGCATCGGCGTGCCGCGAATCACGTAGGTGTACAGCCAGGCAGGCATGTTCACCCAAGGGTTTTTCGAGACCCGCATCAGGCCCAGCGGCAATGCCGCCAGCAGCCCGAACGCGAGCGAAATCGCCAACAGCTTCAGGGTGGTCAGCAGGCCGCCGAAGTACAGCGGCAGGCTGTCCCAGATCACGTTGTAGTCAAAGATCATAGGTCAGCCGCCCTCACGCCTACCGAGTAGCGTTTTTCGAGGTAACGCAAGGCGAGCAGCGACACGCTGGTGATCACCAGATACATCGCCGCAACCGCCAGAAAGAAGGTGAAAGGCTCGCGGGTGGCATCGGCCGCCTGCTTGGCCTTGAACATCATGTCCTGCAGACCGACCACGGAAATCAGCGCGGTGGCCTTGGTCAGCACCAGCCAGTTGTTGGTGAAACCGGGAATCGCCAGACGAATCATCTGCGGCACCAGAATGCGGAAGAACACCTTGCCGCTGCTCAGGCCATACGCCATGCCCGCCTCGGCCTGCCCCTTGGGGATGGCCATGAACGCGCCGCGAAAGGTTTCCGAGAGATACGCGCCGAAGATGAAGCCCAGCGTGCAGATGCCGGCCATCAACGGATCAAGGTCGATGTAGTCGTCAAACCCCAGCAACGGGGCGACGCGGTTGAGCAGGTCCTGGCCGCCGTAGAAGATCAGCAGAATCAGGACCAGATCGGGAATACCACGAATCACCGTGCTGTACAGATCGCCCAGCCAGGCGATCCAGCGTACCGGAGACAGCCTCAGCGCCACGCCGATCAGACCGAGAACGATCGCCAGAGCCATCGACGACAGGGCCAGCTGCAACGTCAGCCAGGCACCTTCGAGGATGACAGCTCCGTAACCTTTCAACATGATGTGCGGTCCTCAAGCGTGGAATAAAAATGGCGCAATCCAGGCAATTCTGTTTGCGCCATTGGTCAGGGTAAGGACGACGACTTATTTGCCGTAGATATCGAAATCGAAATACTTGTCCTGGATAGCCTTGTACTTGCCGTTGGCACGGATCGCGGCGATGGCGGCGTTGAGACGGTCAAGGTCGGCCTTGTCGCCCTTGCGCACGGCAATGCCGATGCCGTCACCGAAGTATTTCGGATCGACGAACGACGGACCTACGAACGCATAGCCTTTGCCTGCGTCGGTTTTCAGGAAGCCGTCCTGCAACAGCGTGGCGTCGGCGACAGTACCGTCCAGGCGACCTGCACCGATGTCCAGGTAGATTTCGTTCTGCGAACCGTACGGCGTCACTTCGACACCTTTGGGAGCGAGGACTTCACGGGCGAAACGCTCGTGGATCGAGCCACGCTGCACGCCGATCTTCTTGCCCTTGAGTTCAGCCAGGCTGTCGCTGACCGTAGTGCCGTCCTTCATGACCAGACGCGCCGGGGAATTGTAATACTTGCCGGTGAAATCCACGGACTTCTTGCGGTCGTCAGTGATGGACATCGACGACAGGATCGCGTCGATCTTACGCACTTTCAGCGCCGGGATAAGGCCGTCGAATTCCTGCTCGACCCAGGTGCACTTGACCTTCATTTCTTCACACAGCGCATTGCCGATGTCGTAGTCAAAGCCGACGATGCTGCCATCCGGGGCCTTGGACGCGAACGGAGGGTAAGCCGCTTCGATACCGATTTTCAGTGGTTTTTCATCAGCAAAGATCGGCTGGGCGAGCACGGACAACGCCATCGCGCCAATAAGCATGAGCTTTTTCATTTCCAGGGACTCCATCGGTAAAGCACGACAAGTGGCAAAGTGAGCAAGCGCCCAATGTGCGAAAGGACAATCTCGGGGAAAAGCGACGCCGGATACGTGACACCGCGCTGGCGGCTCACAGCCCTTCGGCGAATGAAGGGCATTTTAACGACAGGCTCGAAGTCGATATTTCTTCAATGCGACAACTAGTTACAGAAGCGCTTGAAAACCCATTACACGGTATTGACGGGGCCTGTTTCTGCTGATCCAGCAGTGGAGGCTTAACCCGTCATAACAGCAAAAAGCGCGCCCATTATTGGCAAACCCTTTTAATCCGGCAAGCCCAGCGTGCCACATGGCGATTTAAAAGCCTTGCTGCGTCGTACTTTCCTACACAGAAACCCCAGACATATCCCACAACGAAGCACTGGGCGACAACGCCGTATAAACCGGTAACAACCCGATATATATCCCTTTTCCCGTACCAGACGCCGAAAACGAAGGCGCCCCGTTCGGCTCTCACCGAACGGGGCGCTTCAGTCACAGGATCGCTCAGGCAGCGTTCATGGCCTTGTGCGTGTCGATCAGATGCTGCACCACGCCCGGGTCGGCCAGGGTGGAGATATCACCCAGCGCATCGTACTCGGCAGTCGCAATCTTGCGCAGGATACGGCGCATGATCTTGCCCGAACGGGTCTTCGGCAGACCGGGCGCCCACTGAATGAAGTCAGGCGAGGCAATCGGACCGATCTCCTTGCGCACCCAGTTGCGCAATTCGGTGCGCAGCGCATCGCTCGGTTCTTCACCGCCATTGAGGGTCACATAAACGTAGATGCCCTGCCCTTTCAGGTCATGCGGCACACCGACCACAGCAGCCTCGGCGACTTTCGGGTGCGCAACCATCGCGCTTTCGATTTCAGCCGTGCCCATGCGGTGGCCGGAAACGTTGAGCACGTCATCCACACGCCCGGTGATCCAGAAATAACCGTCCTCGTCACGACGGGCACCGTCACCGGTGAAGTACATGCCGCGGAACGTCTTGAAGTAGGTGTCGACGAAACGGTCGTGATCGCCGTACAGCGAGCGCGACTGACCCGGCCACGAATCGAGGATCACCAGATTGCCCTCGGCAGCGCCCTCGATGAGATTGCCCAGGTTGTCCACCAGCGCCGGGATCACGCCGAAGAAAGGACGTGTCGCCGAGCCCGGCTTCAGGGCGGTCGCGCCCGGCAACGGGCTGATCAGGATGCCGCCGGTTTCGGTCTGCCACCAGGTATCGACAATCGGGCAGTTCTGCTTGCCGACCGTGTTGTAGTACCAGGCCCAGGCTTCCGGGTTGATCGGCTCGCCCACCGAACCCAGCAGGCGCAGACTGGAACCGTCGGCACCTTCAACGGACTTGGTGCCTTCAGCCATCATGGCGCGAATCGCGGTCGGCGCGGTGTAGAGGATATTGACCTTGTGCTTGTCGATGATTTTCGACACGCGGGTGATGTCCGGATAGTTCGGCACGCCTTCGAACAGCAGCGTAGTCGCACCATTGGCCAGAGGGCCGTAGACGATATAACTGTGCCCGGTGACCCAGCCGACGTCGGCGGTGCACCAGTAGACTTCACCTGGTTTGTAGTCGAACACGCGTTCGTGAGTCAGCGCGGCATACAGCAGGTAACCTGCGGTGGTGTGCAACACGCCCTTGGGTTTGCCGGTCGAGCCCGAGGTGTAGAGAATGAACAGCGACTCTTCGGCACCCATCTCTTTCGGCGCGCAGGTGCTGGACGCCACTTCCAGAAGCGAGTGGTACCAGATGTCACGGTGACGGTTCCATTCGATCTCGCCCCCGGTGCGCTTGCAGACGATGACCTTCTGCACGCTGCTGGTTTCCGGGTTGGTCAGGGCGCGGTCGACGTTGGCCTTGAGCGCCGTCTTCTTGCCGCCACGCAGACCTTCGTCAGCGGTGATGACCACTTTGGAACTGCAATCGATGATCCGGCCGGCCAGCGCTTCGGGCGAAAAGCCGCCGAACACCACCGAGTGAATCGCACCGATCCGCGCGCACGCCAGCATGGCGACCACAGCCTCGGGGATCATCGGCATGTAGATGGTCACGACGTCACCACGGTGCACGTCCTGGCCACGCAGCGCGTTGGCGAACTTGCACACTTCGGCGTGCAGTTCGCGGTAGGTGATTTCCCGGTGCTCGGAAGGGTCATCGCCCTCCCAGATGATGGCGATGCTGTCGCCGCGTTCTTCCAGATGGCGATCCAGGCAGTTGTAGGCAACGTTCAGCGTGCCGTCGGCGAACCATTTGATATCGACACGGTGATCATCGAACGAGGTCTGTTTGACCACGGTGAAAGGTTTGATCCAGTCGAGGCGCTGAGCCTGTTCACGCCAGAAACCATCAGGGTTGACCACCGACTGCTGGTACATGGCCTTGTAGGTCGCTTCATCCGTCAGCGTAGTCGCTGCGACTTCTGGGCGGACGGGGTACAGGGAAGCTGCACTCATCTTGGTTACCTCGGTGGATAGTTGTTGTTTTATGCCCCTGTTGTATCCCGCCCCACCCGCAGGGGCCATTCGACGTTGGTCTTACCGGGCGGGGCCGGAGCTGCAAGCCATAAGCTGCAAGCTGCAAGCTGCCCTCAAGATTATTACCATTTTGATAAAAGCGCTTATCCAAAGTCTTTATATATGCGCTGTCGCAACAGGCATAGAATTCGATCCGCCAACAAGGCAGACATCAACTGCCCCCCACGCAGTGTTGTTCCAACTCGAAAAACGTATCAGACCGCCCTAGCCCATGACGTCAAAAACGTGATGCGACGGCGCTCACTTTGAAAAAGGTAAACGACAATGAAAGCTTTATTAGTGGCCTTAGCCCTGTGCGGTATCAGCAGTTTCGCCATGGCCGAAGAATCGCAGACCAAAGTGGCTGCGCAACAGGCGCGTGTCGAGCAATATACCTACGGCACTCATCTGGATATCGCCCGGGTTATTTCCATCAGCCAGATCCCTAACGTCTGCGCAGTGGTCCCGGCGCGCATGGTGTATGAAGATTCGCAAGGCGCGCGCCACATCATGGGCTATCAGGTGATGGGCAACGGCTGCAGCAACGGTTGAGGCTTCTTGCCGTTGCAACCTGTGCACGACGCCTCGCCGCTATATTAGGGTGCGAGGCGCATGCACGAAGTGGCTGACAGGACTATCAATGAGCGAGTTATTTATCGAATGAATGCGGATCTGATTCGCGCCCCAATTCATAGTCGCGCAACTTGTTGGCAATCGTTGTATGAGACACCCCCAAGCGTTTACCTAATTGGCGACTGCTGGGGTATTGCGCATACAGTTGTTCCAGCACCGACTTTTCAAAGCGCCCGATAATAGCGCCCAGCCCGCCCTCCAGCGACACCTCACTCAATCCCTGGCGCACGCCGTAGTCCGGCAAACGAATGTGCTCGGCCTGCACCTTGCCGCCGTCACACAGCGATACAGCCTGAAACAATACGTTTTCCAGTTGCCGCACATTGCCGGGCCAGTGGTACTGACTCAGACGCTTGATGGCCGCAGGCGATATGCCGGGCAGCGGACAGCCGATCTGCCGGCTGGCCTGATCGAGAAAATGCTCCACCAGAGGCTCAAGACCGTCCAGACAGTCGCGCAGTGGCGGTATATGCAGCGACAGCACGTTAAGGCGATGATAAAGGTCCTGCCTGAACAGGCCCTTGGCGCACAGCTCCGAGAGATCGACCTGAGTCGAACACATCACCCGCACATCGAGAAACATGTCCTCGTCGCTGCCGACCCGGCGAAAGCTGCCGTCCTGAATGAAACGCAGCAGCTTGGCCTGCATGCGCGCGCTCAGCTCACCTACACCATCGAGAAACAGCGTGCCGCCCGCGGTCAGTTCCAACAGCCCCAGCCGCCCTTCCGCGCGCGCGCCTTCGAACGCACCGGGGTCATAACCGAACAGCTCGATCTCGGCCATGGACTCCGACAACCCGGCACAGTTGAGCGCCATCAGCGGTGACTGGCCGCGCGGACTGGCCAGGTGACAGGCGCGGGCCAGCAATTCCTTGCCGGTGCCGGTTTCCCCCTCGATCAGCAGCGGCGCATCAAGGGGCGCCATGCGCCGCGCCTCGCGAACCACAGCAGCCATGACCTTCGAGCTTTGAAAAATGCTGTCGAAGCCACGCAACTCCTGTTTGCGCACATGGTAGATGCGCTCGCCGACCCGATCAGCGCGGTGTAGCGTCAACACGGCCCCGGCCATGGCCTCGCTGTCGTCATGTTCCGATTGCAGGGGCGCGATGTCGGCAAGAAACACATCGCCGCACACCTTGACCCGCAGGCCATTGATCCGCGACTGGCTGGCGCGCACCAGCTCAGGCAGGTCGAAATCTTCGGCGTAACGCGACAAGGGCATGCCCGGCACTTCATCGACCCGCACACCCAGCAATTGCGCAGCGGCACGATTGGCCGCAACGATCGCCCCACCCATGTCGATGGACAACACCGGGAACTCCAGCGCGCCGAGCAAGGCATTGAGCTCCATGTGCCGGCGCTCGCTGGGCATCAGCCCGACGCGCTTGACGCCGAACACCCCGGTGATCGCCTCGAACTTCGGGCGCAGGGCCTGGAACTGCAGGTTGATCAGGTTCGGGCAATGCAGATAGATCGCATCACCGTGCTCGCCCCCCACTTCACCGCGCGCCACGTTGACGCCGTAAGCCACCAGCAGGTCGAGAATGTCGCGAAGAATGCCGATGCGGTTCTGGCAGTGCACCTTGATGCGCATGAGTCATCGTCCCTGTAGGGGTATGTTTTTTATGAAGCGGGAAAATTAATGTCAACAATACGTTACGCATGCGCGCTTCGCGAGCGGCAGGATGCTTGATTTCAGGCTTCATCCATTGAATGCGTAAACTTTTCGTTACGAACCAGCGATCAAACCCTCGCGCAGCCCTGCTCACACCCGCTGACGCGCCCTCGAAACCGGGTTATTCCTGAACCCAGGCTTTTACAAGAACACTCTAAAAACAGCAGCCTTTCGAGGACATCAGCATGGCCCAGACGCTTTATGTGGCACGCGAGCCGGACGCTTCGGGTTTCATCGATTACACGGCGGACGAACATGCGGTATGGAACACCCTGATTACCCGGCAGATGGAGATCGTCGAAGGACGTGCCTGTCAGGATTATCTGGACGGCATCGAGCAACTGGGCCTGCCACTCGATCGCATTCCTCAGCTAGGCGAAATCAACAAGGTTCTGGGCGCGACCACGGGCTGGCAGGTCGAGAGAGTGCCCGCGCTGATCCCCTTCCAGACATTTTTTGAACTGCTGGCCAGCAAGCGTTTTCCGGTGGCGACGTTCATTCGTAGCGCAGAAGAACTGGACTACCTGCAGGAACCGGACATCTTTCATGAAATATTTGGCCACTGCCCGCTGCTGACCAATCCGTGGTTTGCCGAATTTACCCACACCTACGGCAAACTCGGCCTGAGCGCGAGCAAGGAACAACGCGTGTACCTGGCCCGACTGTACTGGATGACCATCGAGTTTGGTCTGGTCGATACCCCGCAAGGACGGAAAATCTACGGCGGCGGCATCCTTTCTTCACCGAAGGAAGCGTTGTACAGCTTGTCGTCAGCCCCGGAACACCAGCCTTTCGATCCGCTTGAGGCGATGCGCACACCTTATCGCATCGACATTCTGCAACCGCTGTACTTTGTCCTGCCGGATCTGAAGCATCTGTTCGACCTGGCGCAGCAAGACATCATGGCGCTGGTCGGGCAAGGCATGCAGTTGGGCTTGCACGCTCCCAGGTTTCCACCTAAAACCAAAAGCCACGCCGCCTGACACTCGGCCCGCTCTTCGAAAAGGACACTCTGCTTATGACCACCTTGAATCAAGCCCACTGTGAAGCCTGCCGTGCCGATGCGCCGCAGGTCAGCGAAGCCGAATTGCCGGAACTGCTCAAGCAGATCCCGGACTGGAACATCGAGGTCCGCGACGCGGTGATGCAGCTGGAAAAAGTGTTTCTGTTCAAGAATTTCAAATGGGCGCTGGCGTTCACCAATGCCGTGGGCGAAATTGCCGAAGCGGAAGGCCATCACCCGGGCCTGTTGACCGAGTGGGGCAAGGTGACCGTGACCTGGTGGAGCCACTCGATCAAGGGCCTGCATCGCAACGACTTCATCATGGCCGCGCGCACGGATGAAGTGGCCAAGGGTGCAGAAGGCCGAAAATAAAATGTTCAATGGGCCGCGGACCCTGCTCACGCGGTCCGGCCCAATGAAATCAAGCTGCTCAGCGCCTCGCGAGGCGAAAAGCCGGACAGTGAAAAAGCCATTTTGTTTCACGATCAGGGCAATCGGGGTAAAAAAATATCCTGATTGTCATTTTCAGTGGGTTATCCTGCGCAGGCTTTTTTAAAGCACGGTTCTATCTGCAACCCCTTGCGAGGAGCGACGACGATGCATGAAATCCCTAACTTCCCACCAGGCCAACAGGAACCACAACAGTCGACTCTGGCTCAGCAAGAGCTTGGTCAACTTGTAGCAATGAAAGCAGCACCCTCGGCTCAAGACAGCCAGAAAGCCGGACGCAAAGACTGAAGGCGATTGTTTTCAGGCGTATCGAAAAACGGTTTTGCCGGTTTTCAATACGCCTGGAAAACCAGCAACAGGCAAACAGCAGATTTTTATGAGCGACTTCACTGAAACCCAAGCCAGCGCCCTGATTGGCACCGCCGAGAAAATGATCGAGATCTGGTCACGCCTCAGCCCGGAAAAACAGAGCGCCCTGCTCGCCCGTTTCGGTACTCAGGAAAACGCCTTGGCCGCTCTCGTGACCACACACCTTGTGGCACCCAGAGACAAATAGCCCCCTCCATTCAGGTTTATTTCAATCTGTTACACCTGCATCGCCCGATGCATCGGTATGATAAGCACTTCGAGAGCTTGCTAAGGGTTTTTCCCCGCCCGCTCGAACGCCATGCCCGCAAAAGAACGAAAGCCCGCCCCATGTCCGAGACACAGCAAAACACACCACAAACCCCGATGGCCGTTACCCTGACCGTCGTGTCCATCGTGATGTTCACCTTTATCGGCTACCTGAACATCGGCATTCCCCTCGCCGTTCTGCCCGGCTACGTCCACAGTGATCTGGGCTTCGGTGCAGTCATCGCCGGGCTGGTCATCAGCGTGCAATACCTGGCCACGCTGATCAGTCGGCCCTGGTCGAGTCGTATCATCGACAATCTGGGCAGCAAGAAAGCTGTGCAGATCGGGCTGACCGGTTGCGGGCTGAGCGGTGTGTTCATGCTGGTGCCGGTGTGGCTGGACAGCTGGCCGATGGCGAGCCTGGTGATCCTGCTGATTGGCCGAGTGATCCTCGGTGCCGCGGAAAGCCTGGTCGGTTCTGGCTCGATTGGCTGGGGCATCGGCCGGGTCGGCGCGCAGAACACCGCCAAGGTCATTTCCTGGAATGGCATCGCCAGCTACGGCGCGCTGGCCATCGGTGCGCCACTGGGTGTGTGGATGGTCGACGAACTCGGCCTGTGGACAGTGGGTGTGAGCATCATGCTGCTGTGCGCGCTGGGGCTCTACCTGACGTGGCACAAAGAGCCCGCGCCGATCGTGCAGGGTGAGCGACTGCCATTCATGCATGTACTGGGACGAGTGTTTCCGCATGGCATGGGCCTGGCATTGGGCGGTATCGGCTTCGGGACTATCGCGACGTTCATCACCCTGTATTACGCCAGCAACCACTGGCCGAACGCTGCACTGTGCCTGACAGTGTTTGGCGGCAGTTTCATCGCCGCGCGCCTGCTGTTCGGCAGTCTGATCAATCGCCTGGGCGGCTTTCGAGTAGCGATTGTCTGTATGTCCGTGGAAAGCCTGGGGCTGTTGCTGCTATGGCTGGCGCCCACTCCGGACCTGGCACTGGCTGGCGCGGCGCTGACCGGTTTCGGATTTTCGCTGGTGTTCCCGGCGCTGGGCGTGGAAGCGGTCAACCTGGTCCCGGCGTCAAGCCGAGGTGCGGCAGTGGGCGCTTACTCGCTGTTCATCGACCTGTCACTGGGCATCACCGGCCCACTGGCAGGCGCCATTGCCGCCGGTTTCGGCTTCGTCTCGATCTTCCTGTTCGCGGCACTTGCGTCACTCACCGGGCTGGCGTTGAGCGTTTATCTGTACAAGCAGGCGCAGGTACTACGCCAGTAATGATCGGTGCTCATAGTCACACAGGTCCTGAAGAGCCCGGAAAGCGGAGTTTTCAGGCTGCTGCCCGCAGGGCGTAGGGGCGAACTTGTTCGCGAAGGCATTGTTTTGAACGCTAAG
>NZ_JAHPJG010000026.1:0-104231 GCF_020515755.1 Pseudomonas sp. B20 | reverse complement strand
CACCGTGAAGCTCTGACGGCTGAACGCTTTCTCGACAACCCGTTCAGCCACGCAGCGAATGCGCGGATGTACCGTACCGGTGACCTGGGCCGCTGGCTGGCCGATGGCAGCCTGGAATACATGGGCCGTAATGACGAACAGGTCAAGATTCGCGGTTTCCGTATCGAACTGGGTGAGATCGCAGCGCGCCTGAACGATCATCCAGATGTTCTCGACGCTGTGGTTGTGGCGCGCGAGGATGTGCCTGGCGACAAACGACTGGTTGGCTATTACACCTCGGCTGAAGATAAAGCCGGGCTGGATATCGAACAGTTGCGTGCCTGGCTGTCCGGCCTGCTGCCCGAATACATGGTGCCTGCCGCCTATGTACGGCTGGCCAGCCTGCCGGTGACGGCGAACGGCAAACTGGACCGCAAAAGCCTGCCGGCACCGGACCGCGACAGCATCGCCAGCCGCGCCTATGAAGCGCCGCAAGGACCGATCGAAATCGCCCTGGCAAGCCTGTGGGCCGAGCTGCTGCATGTGGAGCAGGTCGGTCGCCAGGATAATTTCTTTGAACTGGGCGGCCACTCGTTGCTGGCCGTGACCCTGATTGCGCGTATGCGTCGTCTGGACATGCGTGCGGACATTCGCGTTCTGTTTGTCCAGCCAACGCTGGCGGCGCTGGCCGAGGCCGTCGGTGGCGACACTGAAATCGATGTGCCAGCCAACCTGATCGATGCGCACTGCCAGCGCATTACCCCCGAACTGCTGCCCTTGGTAGCGCTGGATCAGCCCGCCATTGAGCGTATCGTGGCGCGGGTGCCGGGCGGTGCCGCTAATGTGCAGGATATCTACCCACTGGGCCCGTTGCAGACCGGTATTCTTTATCACCACCTGACCGCCGGGGACCGCGATCCTTATCTGTTGCAACCGCAGTTCGCCTTCGCCGACGCCTCGCGTCTCGAGGCTTTTTGCCATGCCTTGCAGCGAGTGATCGAGCGCAACGATATTCTGCGCACCGGGTTGTTCTGGGAAGGTTTGCAAGCACCGGTGCAGGTGGTCTGGCGTCAGGCGCCTTTGCGGGTTGAAGAGACAGCCTTGCAGGACCTGTTCAATGCGCCGCGCATGGACCTGACGCAGGCGCCGCTGCTGCAGCTGGTCTATGCCCATGATCCGGCCAACCAAAGGATCGCAGCGGTGCTGCGCTACCACCATGTGATCATGGACCACATCGCCCTCGACATATTGAGCCATGAGTTGCAGGCCATCCTGCTGGACGACGAAGCTCGGCTTGCAGCGCCTGTGCCTTACCGAAACTACATTGCCCATGTTGTGCGAGGGCCTGGCGAGGACGCCCATGAAGCGTTCTTCCGCGAGCAGTTGGGCGATATCGATGAGCCGACCTTGCCTTACGGCCTGGCCATGGCATCCGCAGAGCAGATTCCTGGCGATGCACGACTCACACTGGACAGCGACCTGTGCCGGCAGATCCGCGATCAGGCAAGGCAGTTGAGTGTCAGTGCCGCCACCTTGATGCACCTCGCCTGGGCTCAGGTGCTGGGCCAGTTGTCCGGGCGTGACAGCGTGGTATTCGGCACCGTGCTGCTTGGACGCCTGCGCGGCGGTGAAGGCGGTGAGCGCGCCCTGGGTGTGTTCATCAATACATTGCCATTGCGGATGGATCTGGGCGGGCATTGCGCGCGCAGTGCGGTGCTCGACCTTCATGGTCGTCTGGTCGGGATGCTTGCCCATGAGCACGCTCAGTTGGCTCTGACCCAGCGCTGCAGTGCCTTGCCGGCTGGTGCGCCACTGTTCAATACGCTGCTCAATTATCGCCACAGCGCTGTGCCTGAGGTCGATGACCAGGCGAACAACACGGCATGGCAAGGGATTGAGGTCGTGCACGCAGAGGAGCGCAGTAACTACCCGCTGACCTTGAGTATCGATGACTTCGGCGATGGTTTCAGCCTGACAGCCCAGGCTGCGCCGGGTATTGATCCGCAACGGATTTGCGCCTACGTGCAACAAGCCCTTGTCCATCTGGTGCGGGCCCTGGAGCAGCAATCGGCAGCAGCCCTGATCGAATCGTCAGTGGTGCCGGAGGCAGAACGCGAGCGTCTGTCGGTAACATTCAACGATACCCGGCGTGACTACCCCCGCGAGCAGCCCGTGCACCGTCTGTTCGAACGCCGCGCTGCGCTTCATCCGCATGCAGTGGCGGCCGTGCATGGCCGTCGCTCACTCACTTATGGTGAGTTGAACGAGCGCGCCAACCACTTGGCTCACTACCTGCTGGGGCAAGGTGTGCGGCCCGGCGAGCATGTGGCGATTCTGCTGCCGCGCTCACTGGAACTGCTGATCAGCCAGTTGGCGATCGGCAAATGCGCAGCGACCTACGTGCCACTGGACGTCAATGCGCCTGCCGAACGCCAGCATTACATGCTCGATGATTGCCAGGCGAAATGTGTGCTGACACAGAGCGCCACCTCGATGGGCTCGACGGTGCAACGCATCGATCTGGACCAGTTGAACCTTGACGACCAGCCAGCGCATGACCCGGGCCTGCCACAGGCATCCGACACCGCGGCTTACGTCATGTATACCTCCGGCTCGACGGGGGCCCCGAAAGGCGTCCGTGTGGCCCATCGCGGCATTGCCAGGCTGGTGTTGAACAACGGTTATGCCGACTTCAACGAGCAGGACAGCATCGCCTTTGCCTCCAACCCGGCGTTCGATGCCAGCACCATGGAAGTCTGGGGTGCCTTGCTCAACGGTGGACAGCTGTTGGTGATCGAGCACACCACGCTGATCGACCCGATGCGTTTCAGCGCGGCCCTGCGTCACGGCAATGTCAGCGTGCTGTTCTTGACCAGCGCACTGTTCAATCAGTACGTGCAACTGATCCCCGAGGCACTCAGCGGTCTTCGGCTGTTGCTTTCCGGCGGTGAGCGCGCCGATCCGGCGAGCTTCCGCACGCTGCTTGCCCAGGCTCCGGGCCTGCACCTGTTGAACGCGTACGGCCCCACTGAAACGACTACCTTCGCTACAGCCAGTGATGTAAGAGCACTGGCCGATCACGCCGAGTCGGTACCAATTGGCAGGCCTATCGGCAACACGACGGTTTACGTGCTCGACGCTCATCAGCACCTGACACCGTTGGGGGCGATTGGCGAGCTTTATATTGGTGGCGACGGTGTGGCGCTGGGTTATCTGAATCGCCCGGACCTGACCGCAGAGAAGTTTATTGCCGACCCGTTCAGCGATCAGCCTGGCGCGATGATGTACCGCACTGGCGATCTGGGCCGCTGGCTGGAGGACGGCCAGCTGGAATGCCTGGGGCGCAACGATGACCAGGTGAAAATCCGCGGTTTCCGTATCGAACTGGGCGAGATCGTCAATTGTCTGCACCAGTTGCCGGGCATCCGCGAGGCTGTGGTTGTGGCGCGCGAGGATGAGCCGGGGCATGTGCGCCTGGTTGCCTACTTCACCAGCCGGCTGGACGCCGAGGCGCCTGCACCGGAGCAAATGCGTGCTCACCTGCAGGCTAACCTGCCGGAATACATGGTGCCTGGGGCCTTTGTCGAGCTGACCGTTTTGCCGTTGACCGCCAACGGCAAACTGGACAGCCGTGCGCTGCCCAAACCGGATCATTCGTCGCTGTTGGGGCTGGCCTACGAGCCACCGCAGGGCGAGATTGAAATCGCTCTGGCACAGATATGGGCTGAAGTTCTGCAGCTCGAGCGGGTCGGTCGCCACGATCACTTTTTCGATCTGGGCGGGCACTCCCTGCTGGCCATGCGCATGGTGTCGCAGGTGCGTCAGCAGATGGGCATGGAATTGCCATTGGGCGAACTCTTCGCGCTGGGCGAACTGGCAGCCGTGGCCAGTGCGCTGGCTGGTACGGGACGCAGTGAACTGTCACTGATCCTGCCTGCGCCGCGTGATCAGTCGCTACCGCTGTCGTTTGCCCAGCAGCGTTTGTGGTTTCTGGCACAAATGGAAGGCGGTAATCAGGCCTACAACATCCCGCTGGCCCTCAGTCTGCAAGGATCGCTGGATGTCGCCGCGTTGACAGCCGCGCTTGGGCGAATCGTCGAGCGCCACGAAACCCTGCGCAGCCGCTTCATTGCCCGCGAGGAGGGGGCTGAAGTCGTGTTCACCGCACCGACAGCCATGTCGTTCCTGCACATCGAAGACTTGCGTCAAAACCCGCAAACTCTGGCCGAACGCGTCGCAGCGGAGGCCACCGCTGCGTTCGATCTGACGCGGGGGCCGCTGATCCGTGGCTGCTTGCTGCAGATGGACGACGAGCGGCACGTGTTGCTGCTGACCGTGCACCACATCGTCTCCGATGGCTGGTCGATGGGTGTTCTGACCCGCGAACTGCTTGCGTTGTATCCGGCGCTGCGTCGCGGCGAGGCCGATCCGCTGCCAGCGCTGGGCATCCAGTACGCCGACTATGCGGTCTGGCAGCAGGGCTGGATGAGCGGTGAACGTCTGCAACACCAGGCTGCTTATTGGCGGCAGGCGCTGGAAGGCGCACCAACACTGCTGACCCTGCCTGCCGACCGACCGCGTCCGGCGCAGCAGGATTTCGCCGGTGCCAGCCTCAATGTACGGCTGGATGGGCAACTGACTGCCGGCCTGCGTGCGCTTGCACAACGACAAGGCGTTACGCTGTACATGACCTTGCTGACTGCGTGGGGCGCACTGCTGGCGCGTCTTTCCGGTCAGGCCGAGGTGGTGGTCGGCAGCCCGATCGCGGGTCGTGGTCGCGCCGAGCTGGAAGGGCTGATCGGCCTGTTCGTCAACACGCTGGCCATACGCATCGACACAGCATCGGCAACCACCGGTGATGCGCTGCTGGCACAGGTCAGGACGCGAGTCCTGGAGGCTCAGGACCACCAGGACCTGCCGTTCGAGCAGGTGGTGGAAATCGTCCGCCCGACACGCAGCCTGGCCCATGGCCCGTTATTCCAGACGACGCTCAACTGGCTGGCCGGGGAAACTACGTTGCCGGAGATGGACGGGCTGTCGCTGGCGACGGTCGAACAGCAGAGTCAGGTCTCCAAGTTCGATCTGTCGCTCAACCTCGGCGAACAGGGTGATGCCTTGTTCGGTACGCTGGACTACGCCACTGCGCTGTTCGACGAGGCAACGGTGCAGCGCTATTGCGGTTATTTCGAACACTTACTGCGCACGCTGGTGAATAACCAGCAGGTGGTGCTCGCTGATATTCCGCTGGTGGGCCTGCAGGAGCGCGAGTATCTGCTCGACACTCTTAACGCCAGCGCGGTGAGCCTGCCGCAAGGTCAGACCATTCATGCCCTGATAGAAGCACGCGCCGAAGGCATGCCCGAAGCCGTTGCCGCCAGGGTCGGCGAACAGTCACTGAGCTACGCGCAGATGAACCGTCAGGCCAACAGCCTTGCTCATCATCTGATCAGCCTGGGCGTGCGCCCGGATGATCGCGTCGCGGTCGTCGCGCGCCGTGGGCTGGACACGCTGGTGAGTCTGCTGGCCGTGCTCAAGTCCGGTGCCTGCTATGTGCCGGTGGATCCCGCGCACCCCGATGAGCGCATAAACTACCTACTGACAGACAGCGCGCCAGCAGTGGTGCTCGCCGAACAGGCGTTCATGGCGCGCCTGCCTGCACTGACGGTGCCGCTGCTCGCGCTTGATCGACCTGAATGGCCTGAGCAACCGGCAAATCCGCTGGTGTCTGGGCTGACGCCAGACGATCTGGCGTATGTGATTTACACCTCCGGCTCGACCGGACAACCGAAAGGCGTGATGGTCGAACACCGCACGCTGGCCAATCTCGTTCACTGGCATTGCCAGGCGTTCGCTCTGCACGCCGGCAGCCATACGGCCACTGTGGCCGGCTTCGGTTTTGACGCGATGGCCTGGGAAGTCTGGCCGTCCCTGTGTGCGGGGGCAACGCTGCACATCCCGCCCGCCGAGATCAGCAATGAACAGCTCGACCTGCTGCTCGACTGGTGGCTGGCGCAGCCGCTGCACGTGGCGTTTCTGCCGACACCGGTGGCCGAATATGCGTTCAGCCGCGAGCTCTATCACCCGACGCTGCACACGCTGCTGATCGGTGGCGACCGCCTGCGGCAGTTCCACCGCGATCCGGGGTTTGCCGTGATCAACAACTATGGCCCGACCGAAACCACAGTGGTTGCCACTTCCGGTCGTTTGTTGCCTGACGGCAGCCTCGACATCGGCAAGCCGATCGCCAACACCCGCGTGTACCTGCTGGATGAGCAGCAGCAGCTGGTGCCGACCGGTGTTGCCGGCGAGCTGTACATCGGCGGTGAAGGCGTGGCGCGCGGCTATCTGAATCAGCCGCAACTCACTGCCGAACGCTTCCTCAGCGACCCGTTCTGCGAGAACCCGCAGGCGCGCATGTACCGCACCGGCGATCTGGCGCGCTGGAATGCCGACGGCACGCTGGACTATCTGGGGCGTAACGACGATCAGGTAAAAATCCGCGGTATGCGCATCGAACTGGGCGAAATCGAGGCGCAACTGACCTCGTTGCCGGGTATCGAGGAATCGCTGGTGGTGGCGCGCGAGGACGAACCTGGACAGTCACGTCTGGTGGCGTATTTCATTGAACAAGGTCCGCGCCCGGCGCTTGATATCGCCAGTCTGCGTGCCGACATGCTGGACCGTCTCCCGGGCTACATGGTGCCGAGTGCGTTCGTGCGCCTCGATGCCTGGCCATTGACCGCCAACGGCAAGGTCGATCGACGTGCCTTGCCGATGCCGGATCGCGACGCATTGCCAGGACGTGAATACGAGCCGCCGCAAGGCGAGCTGGAAATGGCCCTGGCCGACATCTGGAGCGATTTGCTGCAAGTCGAGCAAGTAGGGCGCACCGATCACTTCTTCGAACTCGGCGGCCATTCGCTGCTCGCTGTTACTTTGATCGCACGCATGCGTCGCCGTGGCATGGATGCCGATATCCGCGTGTTGTTTGCCCAGCCGACCCTGGCCGCCCTGGCGCGTGCCGTCGGCAGCGGCGCTCAGGTGAGGATTCCGGCCAACCTGATCGGTGCGGATTGTACATCAATCACCCCGGACCTGTTGCCGCTGGTGAAACTGGATCAGGCAGGGATCGATCGCGTCGTCGCCAGCGTGACCGGCGGCGCGAGCAATATTCAGGACATCTACCCGCTGGGGCCTCTGCAGGCGGGTATTTTCTATCACTACTTGTCCGCATCTAAGGATGATCCCTATCGCTTGCAGGCACGCTTCGCCTTTGCCGACCGCTCGCGGCTGGAGGCTTTCAGCCAGGCGCTGCAACAGGTGATCGCCCGTAACGACGTGTTGCGCACTTCGCTGTGCTGGGAAGGCCTGGAAACGCCTGTGCAAGTGGTCTGGCGACATGCCGATCTGCCGGTGATCGAGGTGCCGCTGGCGGCGCTGGATGCTCCCGAGCCGCTGGAGCTCGTGCGTGCACCGCTGTTGCGTCTGGTTCATGCCGATGACCCGGAAAACGGGCGTATCGTCGCGGTCCTGCTGTTCCATCACCTGATCATGGACCACGTTGCCCTGGACCTGCTGAGCCAGGAGTTGCAGGCGGTACTGCTCAATCAGGCAGCGCAACTGCCTGCGCCAGTGCCTTACCGCAACTACATCGCGCAGACCTTGCTGGGTGCGGGTGACGATGCGCATGAAACGTTCTTCCGCGAGCAATTGGGCGATCTGGATGAGCCGACCCTGGCGTATGCCCAGACCTGGTTGCCGGGGCCGGAGGTTGCAGGCGAGGCCCGACTGCGTCTGGATGCGGACCTGAGCAGGCGTTTACGCTATCAGGTGCGGCAGCTGGGTGTCAGTCCTGCCAGCCTGATGCACCTGGCCTGGGCGCAGGTACTGGTCCGCTTGTCCGGGCGTGACAGCGTGGTGTTCGGCACCGTACTGCTGGGTCGCTTGAACGGCAGCGAGGGTGCCGAACGCACACTCGGGGTGTTCATCAACACCTTGCCGCTGCGCATCGACCTGGCCGATCAGAGTGCACGCGATGCGCTGTCCCAGACCCACCGCCGCCTGACCGGATTGCTTGCCCACGAACAGGCTTCTCTGGCAATCGCTCAGCGTTGCAGCGCCTTGCCTGCGGGCGTACCGTTGTTCAGTGCGCTGTTGAATTACCGCCACAGTGCGGCGCCCGGTGAGGCAAACGAGGCTGCCGGCAAGGCCTGGCAGGGCATCGAGCTGTTGCAGTCTGGCGAGCGCAGCAGCTATCCGTTGACGCTCAGCGTCGATGATCTGGGCGAAGCGTTCGACCTGACTGCGCTGACCTCGACAGGCATCGATGCCCGACGTATTTGCGCGTATCTTTTCTGCGCCTTGGAGGGATTGGTCAACGCCCTCGAGCAGGCGCCGTCCGAGCCGATTCAAGCACTGAATATTCTGCCCGGCACCGAGCGAAGCGAACTGCTCGATGGCTTCAATGCCGATCGCCTTACGGCGGAGTGCCCGCTGCCGGTTCATCTGCGTATCGAACAGCAGGCGCTTGAGCAACCGAACGCACTGGCTGCTCAGGCGGGCGATCAGCATTTGAGCTATGGCGAGTTGAACGCCCGTGCCAACGCATTGGCCCATCATCTGATCGGACTGGGCGTACGTCCTGACGACCGGGTGGCGGTGGTCGCGCGGCGCGGTCTGGAGACCCTGGCCGGTCTGCTGGCAGTGCTGAAAGCCGGGGCGAGCTACGTACCGGTCGACCCCGGGCATCCGGATGAACGCATCAGCTACCTGCTGGAGAACAGCGAACCGGTGGTGGTGTTGGCGCAATTCGACTTGCTGACACGTCTGCCCGAACTGCAGGTGCCGCTGATCGCGCTTGATCGCCCGGACTGGTCACAGCGCACCGACAACCCGTCCGTGCCGGAAATGACCACGCAGCATCTGGCTTACGTGATTTACACCTCGGGGTCCACCGGGCTGCCCAAGGGCGTGATGGTCGAGCACCGCACGCTGAACAATCTGGTGGATTGGCACTGTGAAGCCTTCAACCTGCGTGCCGGCAGTCATACCGCCAGCGTTGCCGGTTTCGGTTTCGACGCCATGGCCTGGGAAGTCTGGCCTGCGCTGTGTGCCGGTGCAGTGCTGCATCTGCCGCCTGCGGAGATTGGCAACGAACAGCTCGATGTGCTGCTCGACTGGTGGCTGGTTCAGCCGCTGCAGGTGGCGTTTCTGCCGACTCCGGTGGCCGAATATGCCTTCAGCCGTGAATTGCACCACCCGACGCTGCAAACCCTGTTGATTGGCGGTGATCGCTTGCGCCATTTCAACCGTGATCCGGGTTTTGCCGTGGTCAACAACTACGGCCCGACCGAGACCACGGTGGTGGCCAGCTCTGGCCGGATGCAGCCAGGCAAGGTGTTGCACATCGGCAAGCCGGTTTCCCATGCCCGACTGTACGTACTGGATTCGCGTGGGCAGCCAGTGCCACTCGGAGTACCCGGCGAGTTGTACATCGGCGGCGCAGGCGTGGCTCGCGGCTATCTGAACCGTGCGGACCTGACCGCAGAGCGCTTCCTCGACGATCCGTTCAGCGACAGGCCCGGTGCGCGGATGTATCGCTCCGGCGATCTGGTGCGCTGGCTGTCCGACGGGACGCTTGAATACCTGGGCCGCAACGATGATCAGGTGAAGATTCGTGGTGTGCGTATCGAGCCAGGCGAGATCGAACAGCACCTGGCGCAATGCCCGGGCGTTGGCGAAGCGGTGGTGACCACCCAGCGTCTGGACGATGGCACGTTGCGTCTGGTGGGTTACTTCACCCGTCGTGACGCGTCGCTCGACAGTGCCGCCTTGCGTGCGCATCTGTTGGGTCAACTCCCGGAGTACATGGTGCCTGCGGTGTTTGTAGGCCTCGATGCGCTGCCATTGACCCAGAACGGCAAGGTCGACCGCAAGGCATTGCCTGCGCCGGACCTGAACGCACTGGCAAACCTCGCCTACCAAGCGCCTTCAACGGCTCTGGAAGAGCGTTTGGCGGACGTGTGGGCCGAGGTTCTTGAAGTCGGGAAAATCGGCAGGCACGACAGCTTCTTCGAATTGGGCGGCCATTCGCTATCGGCCATCCGTCTGGTCAGCCTGTTGCAAAAGGCAGGCGTGTCACTGACGCTGGCCGAGCTGTTCCAGCACCCTAGCGTTGCAGCGTTGGCCGGCTTGCTTGACCAGCGTCCGGGATCACCGGACGAAGCTCGTGAGGTGATCACAGTGCGTGCCGGTGGCAGCGAGTCACCGTTGTTTCTGCTGCACGATTTCACAGGGCTGGATGCTTATTTCCCTGTGCTTGGGCAACATCTGCAAGGCGACTTCCCGATTTACGGCTTGCCGGGCATTGGCCTTGGGCAGCAGCAATTACGCACCATGGAGTGCCTGGCTGCGCGTATGGTGGAGCGCATTCGTCAGGTCCAGCCGCGCGGCCCGTATCGGTTGGCCGGCTGGTCGTTTGGCGGGGTTCTGGCCTACGAAGTGGCCACTCAACTGCTGGGCATGGACGAGGCCGTGACATTCCTCGGCCTGATCGACAGCTATGTGCCACGCCTGACCGATCAGGGCAAGGCGCGCTGGCAGGGACCTGACTTGCTCGAGCGGCAATTGCTCTCGCATTGCACTGCGCACTGGCAAGCCCAGGCGGGTGAGGGCGCTGCGAAGTTGGCGCGTCTGAACTCATTGAGCGAGCAAGCGCCGCTGCCGGACTTCGCGACGCTGTTGCAACTGTGCCGTGACGAAGGCCTGTTGTACGAGGAACTCGCGCTGGCGAGCGATCAGCAATTGCACCATTACCTGGACCGGGAAGTGGCGCATGGTCAGGCTCTGGCGCATTACCAGCTGGAGCCGCTCAGCCTGCCGATTCACCTGTTCCGCGCCGAACAGCGTCCAATGGCGCCGATCGGAAGCAGTTCTACCTTGGGCTGGGGTGAGATTCTCTCCAGAAATCAACTGCAGTGCGTCGATGTCCCGGGGGACCACATGACGATGATGCAGGCACCGCACGTGGCCGTGCTCGGTCTGAACATCGTTCAGGCGTTGCACAGCGTGCCTGCCACGCCACCGCCGGCACCGGCTCATCAGTCGCTGCTTGCCATCCAGAGCGGGCGTGACGGGCATGCGCCAGTGTTTTGCGTACCGGGCGCCGGTGACAGCGTCACCAGTTTCATTGGCCTGGCCGAGGCGTTGGGGCCGGACTGGCCGATCCACGGCCTACAACCGCGTGGCCTGGACGGTCGCAGTGTTCCACACAGCCGGGTGGAAGCGGCAGCGCAGAGCCATGTGCAGGCCATCGAAGCGCTATATCCGAAAGGCCCGCTGCATCTGATCGGGCATTCTTTCGGCGGCTGGGCAGCGCACGCCATGGCGGTCAAGCTGCAGGCCCGTGGCCGCGAGGTTGTCTCGTTGACCCTGATCGACAGCGAAGCGCCTGGCGGCGAGGGCCTGGACGGCAAACCTTATACTGCCACCGCCGTGCTGGAACGCCTGATCGAGGCGCTACAGTTGTCCAGCGGAAGAAGCCTCGAGCTTGACCCGCTGGCCTTTGCCGACAGCGATACGGTCACGCAAATGCACCTGCTTCAGCAGGCCATGGTGCGCGTCGGGTTATTGCCGCCACGTCTGGCGGCACAGGCCCTGCAAGGCATTGTCCGCACGTTTGCCAGCGCCTTGCGCACGGTCTATCGACCTGAGCCGGGAGGCTACAGCGGCAGGGCGAGTCTGGTATTGGTGAATGATCCGCAACTGGATGCGCTGGACAATCAACTTGAGCATGCCGCTTGCGCAAGCGAATGGCAGCACTTGCTGCCGCAGCTTTCACTCTGGCACGGGCCGGGCAACCACTTCAGCGTCCTGAAAGCGCCGGACGTCTATAGCCTGGCGGCCTGGTGGTATGACGGGTTGGCAGTGGGTGTGAGGGAAACGCAATGAACCGGGGGATATGGGGCATGAGCCATTGCAAGCGCAAGAAGGTCTGGCATCGGAGGCAGTGAGGGCGGATCCGGGAGGGGCGATCGATATCGCCCCGTCCTTTACATCGACTGGCGTTCAGCAGGTTGAAAAAACGCCCGCTGATGAGCCATACATCCAGCGCATCAGTGAATTGCGACCGCTGATGCCCAGCTTGATCGCCGCGCGGCGCTGGTAACTGCCCACGGTATTGACCTTGAGTGCGAGCCGCTCGGCCTGCTCAAGCGCAGTATGGCCGGCGAGCAGTCCCAGGCACACCTGGGTTTCGCGTTCGGATAACGTCAGTCCTGTTTCGCGCAGTCGTTCCTGAAAGCGCTTTTCAATGCTTTCCGGCTTTTTAGGCTCGATGCCGGGCATTGCCGATTGCAGGGCATTGACATGTTTTTCAAGTATCGAAAACAGCAGAGGAGAAATATCGCCTAGTTGCCGGCGTTCCTTTTCTGAAAATTCGTGCGCGGGAAGCGCCCGAAATACCGTTATTTTACAGCTAAAGCTTTCCGAGGCCTGATCAGGGTAAAGATGAATCGAGTCACTGAGCAACAGCGTGCCCCGTGATGACGTCACGGTCTCGTTAAAGACCGTTAGTGCGGCGGCAGGCGGTGTTTGCCAGGGCTGAGGCAGGGAGGAAAGGTGCGTGGCATCTACCGCAAGCTGAGTGTCGATCAGTTTGTGGAACATACTGGAAAAATTCCCGCTACCGATGCTGGCTATGGCCCTGCCAATCTGCGGAAGTAGTGTGTTAGGCATGTAGTCATCCATGAATTTAAAACTGCTGACAATGGTGTAGACGCTGTAAGCATGGCGCGGTCACATCAACTTGGACGTTGGCGTTTCCGGCACGAAATCAGCGTTAGATGCTCGCTAGAGCACCGCCAGTGAAGTACAGCAAAGACTATCGTCCTGAGGTTACCTAAATACTTCACTATCAGAAAGAGTGATGGTTATCGGTCGGACGGTGGGCAAGGAGGGGGCAGGAAACGGTCGGGCGAACCAGTGTCAGCTCGTATCGCCTGATGTTGTGACGGGAAGTAGGGAGTGAAAAAGATCCCCGCGCATGTGCACATAAAGTTGCGACATGGCGGGAAATACCGTTTGGCATGCGTCTATTTTCCGATCATGAACCGGGTCACCAGGCGCGTAAGTCGTCCGTAAGGTGCCGAGACCTTGTCGGACATGTTGAAACGACCGAGCTTGAGAACCCCGCGGGCGTGGGACAGACGAACGAAGCCCTCGTAGCCGTGATAGGCCCCGGTGCCGCTGTCGCCGACACCGCCAAAAGGCAGGTCATCCTGAGTCGCGTGCAGCATGGTGCCATTGATGGTCACGCCGCCGGACCGCGTGCGGTTCAGCACCCGGTCTACAGAGGTCTGATCGTTGGAAAAGCAATAAAGGGCCAGCGGTGCCGGGCGCGCGTTGATAAAGGCGATGGCTTCATCCAGCGACTCATACGCGAGGATCGGTAGCAGCGGTCCGAAAATCTCTTCGCACATGACATCTGCTTGCAGGGACACCTGGGTGAGTGCCATCGGTGCGATCTTGCGTTCGCCCGCCGTCGCAGGCGCATTGTGTTGCCATGCCTTGGCCCCCGTCGCGACGGCCTGGCTGGCCATCGCGATAAGCCGGTCATAGTGGCGCTGGGAGATGATCGAGGTGTAGTCCGGATTGCCATCGAGGGTCGGGTAAAGTTTTTTTGCCGCAGCCAGCCACTCGCTGGCAAAGCTGTCCACCTGTTCGCGCGGCACGAGCACATAGTCAGGTGCTACGCAGGTCTGACCGGCGTTGAACAGTTTGCCGATAGCGATCATCCGCGCGGCTTTACCGATAGAAAAATCGTCGCACACCACCACTGGAGACTTGCCGCCCAGCTCCAGTGTGACCGGTGTCAGATTGCGTGCCGCCGCCGCCATGACCTGGCGGCCCACGTGGGTCGAGCCGGTAAACAGCAGATGGTTAAAAGGCAGCTCACTGAACTGGCCCGCCAGCGTGGCGTCGCCAGTGACCACGACAACCTGTTCAGCCGGGAATGCTTCGCCCAGCAGTTGCTTGAGCAGCTCGGAGGTTCGGGGTGTCAGTTCCGAAGGCTTGATCATTACCCGGTTACCCGCAGCCAGCGCCTCTATCAAGGGCACCAGTGTCAGCGTCAGCGGATAGTTCCACGGGGCCAGAATGCCGACGACGCCCAGCGGGTGATAAACCACCCGGGCTGTGGCGGGCCTGAAAGCAATACCCGCCTTGCGCCTGGAGGGGCGCATCCACGCCTTGAGGTGCGCGCGGATGTGCTTGATGCCGTTGACCACCGGCATCAATTCACCGAGCCGGGTTTCGTCGAACGAGCGGTTGCCGAAGTCTGCGCTGACCGCCTCGAGCAACCTGTCCTGATTATCGCTGACCATACGCAGAACGGCGTTGAGGTCTGCGATTCGTTGATCGAAGGAAGGCGCACCCTGGGCGAGGAATGCAGCCTGCTGTGCCTCGAACAGTTCGGTTAGCCCGGCCGCGTGGAACGTCGTGGCTGGCGGAACCCTGGCGGGTTGATTCATGACGCTGCTCCTGTGGCTGCGTGGTTTTTATAGGGGTTGCATGACGGCAGATGGAATCTGCCGCAACTGCAGACGCGTCAGCAGTGGTGTGTATTTCCTGGCTCACGTAACCGTATAGGACCCTGACCGGCCGATGGAGGGGCGAACCGGCCGGTTAACGTGGTCCAAACGGCCAACCTGCATGCCACTCATTGCTCGCCATGCGCGGGTTCGGACGCCAGGCGATCCAGATGACTGACGATCATCGCCGCCACCATCGCGCAGGTTTTCGCGGGCTCCAGCGGTTCATCGAACAACAACTCGATGGTCGCGTGAATCATTTCCACCGCGACGCGGGCAACCATGGCGATGCGCTCGGGATCGGCGTCTGGAAAAGCACTGCCAATGATCGCCGCCTGGGCCTGGGAAACCCTGCGGTGTGAGTCGAGCCGTACATGCTCCAGCGCGGGAACCGCCCGCAGTGCCTTGAGCGTCCACATGCCACCCAGTGTGGCGTCAGTGACCCGGTAGGTATCCAGAATCAGCTCGGCGAGTGCCTTTTCCAGCGCCTGTGGCGTGCCTGCGATCAGCTCGGGGGTGATCCAGTGATCGATCCGCTCGTTCTGTTTCTCGAGCAGACGTTCGCCCAGCACCGTCAACAGCGCGTACTTGTTGGGGAAATAGCGATACAGCGCGGGCGGCGTGAGGCCGGCCCGTTCGCATACCAGATTGGTCGACAAGCGCTCTATGCCGACCTCGCACAGGGTATTTGCCGTGGCGACCAGGATGCGTTCGTAGGTTTCGGTAGCACGCTGCTGCGCGGGCAGCTTCTTGCGTTCAACGCTTTTCCCGGCGATCTGCTCGGGAAGGATTTCGGTTTTCAGCCTGGCCATAAATACCTGTCAAGAAAAGTGGGGCGCCAGCATGAGGATCAAAAAACAGTTGCTGCACGATAAAATGATAGCTATAACTATCGTGTAGCGATGACTATCATAACTGAAGCGTCGTTATTGTGACGGTCTGTCAAAACAAAAAATAAAAAAGGTGACGCTATGAACGTACGGCAGTGGCTTTTCCTCTCTTCGGTTCTGATGTGCTCCACCGGCATTCATGCTGCTGCCGGACCGCTCGAGGCCAAGGGCCTTTGGCTGACGGCGGAAAAGGACGCGGTGGTCAGACTTGACGACTGCGCAGACAAGGCCGGCGCTATCTGCGGGCAGATTGTCTGGGTCAAGGATGCGGCCTCGACGTCGAGTGATTGCGGCGTACAGATTCTGCAGCTGACCCGCTACGACCAGGACGCCTGGCGCGATGGCTGGGTGTACGACCCGCGTGATCAGAAAAAATATAAGGGCGCCGTTCGAGTCAAGGACGGACGCCTCAATGTAAGGGCTTTTGTCGGCACCGAAGTTCTCGGCAAGACAGAGCAATTCGAGCGAATCGCAACACTGCCTCCTGCCCCGGTTTGCAAATCGTAAATCCGGCACTTTAGCGTGGGAGAGAATCATGCGCACTTATACAACCCGTTATGTAATGGCTGCAGCCCTGTGCTCCGCAGCAGGCCCGACGCTGGCCATCGCCGATGAAATGTCGAGCTACGCAGTGGATGTTACCGCCAAGGTCAGCTCGGACATTCGTACCCGCGGGATTTCCGATTCGCTGAATCGCCCCGGGGCCAAAGTGACCATTCAGGTCGCCCATGAAACAGGCCTGGTGGCGCTGGCCGAATTTACCACGGTCAGCAAGAAACAGTTCCTTGATGGCGACGGCGCGGGTGTACTGCTGGCTGGCGGCTATCGCTTCGGCGATCCGGATGCCTGGCACTACGGCGTCGGGCTTGCGGCCGAGATGTTTCCCGGGGCTCAGTTCAAGGCGCCGAACCGGTTCGATTTCGAGACGTTCACGCCAGGTGAAGAGCACTCGACCAATTACAACAGCCAGTTTGCCGTGCTTGAAATCGGTTACGGCGCGCTCGAAGGGCGAATCGCCCGGGTCCTCTCGAAAAACTACCGGGGCGCCAACAGCGGCGGGGTGTGTGGCGCGCAATTGCAGTTCCGCGATGACCCGACCAAAGGCCTCGATTGCTATGCCAAGGGTGACCGCAATTCCCGAGGCAGCATGCTCTATGACCTCGACTACAAATACGCGCTGGGCATCAACACCAACCTGAAGCTGCACGCCGGCTACCAACAGATCGAAAACTTCTCGGAAGCCGACTTTGCCGATTATGGCGCAGGTCTGGTCCACCACTGGTGGGGCTTCGACTGGGGGCTTGACTGGGTGACGACCAAGACCAGAGCGCGCGAGCTGTATATGGCCGAGGACGACGGACATGTGCGCACCACGGACGGCAGTCGCTGGGTAGCGTCGATTTCCCGCACATTCTGAGTAGACCTTTATGACTTCGCTTTTCATTTCCCGGACGCCTGAGGCGGCTACCGGCCTGGAGCAACTCGTCCTCGCGATCGACCTGGGAACGTCCGGCTGCAAATGCGCACTGGTCTCCATGGAAGGAGACATCCGCGCCTGGGCGTTTCACGGCGTACCGCTGCACGTCAGTGGTCTGAGTGCCGAGCAGGAACCCGAGGACTGGTGGAACGCGTTTATGCTCGGTGCCCACGAATTGCTGGCAGCCGACCCGCTCAGGCGTCGGCAGGTGGTGGCTGTGTGTTGCTCGACGCAAAGCGAAGGCACGGTCTGTGTCGATCGCGAGGGGACCGCGATTGGCCGGGCGCTGCTGTGGCTGGACAAACGCGGCGCCGACTCGATCAAAAAACGTATGGGCGGAGGCTGGTGCAATCTGGGCGGCTACGGGCCGCTCAAACTCTGGAAATCGCTGCGACTGACCGGCGGGGTAGCGTCGCTGTCGGGCATGGACTCGGCCGGGCACATGGCCTACATCCTTGACCACGACCCGGCAAGGTATGACAAGACGCACAAGTTTCTGAATGTGCTCGACTACATGAACATGCGCCTGTCGGGGCGCTTCTGCGCCACAGGTGACTCGATGCTGACCGCCTGGGTGACCGACAATCGCGATCCTCATCACATCCGTTACGACGCCAGCCTGATCAGGGCACTGGGTATCGACGCAGGCAAACTGCCTGAGCTGGTGGGCTCGACGGAAGTCATCGGCACCTTGAAGCCCGAGCTTGCCGATGCGCTGGGGCTGCTTCGATCCACACCCGTGGTTGCGGGTGCCGTGGACACCTCGGCAGTCGCGGTTGGCGCCACCGTGCGCGACTTCGCTCCGCATCTTTATCTGGGCACCTCTTCGTGGGTCGGCGCTCACGTGCCGTTCAAGAAATCCAGCGTACGCCATCACATCGCTGCAGTACCCAGTGCGGTCAAGGGCCGGTATCTGGCGATGGCCATGCAATCGGCTGCAGGTGCCAATCTGTCGTTTCTGCGCGACAAGGTGCTGTATCACCCGGACGAGTTGTTGAGCGATGAGCAGCAGCCTGACGTGTACGCCTTGCTGGACCGTATCGCCGCCCGAGTTCCACCGGGCTCGCGGGGGCTGATCTACACGCCCTGGCTGTGTGGCGAGCGCTCTCCGGTAGGTGATCCGAGCCTGCGTGCCGGCCTGATCAACCTGAAACTGGAGCATTCGCGGGAAGACATCATTCGGGCCTTCATGGAAGGCGTCGCGCACAACACGCGCTGGATGCTGGAACCGTTCTCGCAGTTTATCGGCCAGTCGCGCGGAGTCATCGTCGCCACCGGGGGCGGAGCGCAATCGGATGTGTGGTGCCAGATCATGGCCGATGTCTGCGGGCGGGTCATTCAGCAGCCGCATAACCCGATTCAAACCAACGCACGCGGTGCGGCCTTCATTGCTGCGGTAGCGCTCGAAAAACTGCAGTTCAACGATCTGCCGGCCCTGCAACGGCCGCATCGGCTGTACGAACCTTCCGAATCAACCCGAAACCTGTATGACGATCGCTTCGCCACGTTCAAGGAAGTCCGCAAGCGTCTGGCGCCGCTCTATCGCAGGTTGAACCCATCGCAGGAGACGGCACCATGAGCAATGTTCAACAGCAGATCGTCGACCTGTCGCGGCATCTGTCACGCCGCGGCTTCTTTGCCGCAACCGGCGGCAACCTTGCGCTGCGTATCGACGCATTGCACATCGCGGTCACTCCGTCGGCCACCGACTACTTCAGCATGCGGCCAGAGGACGTCTGCGTATTGCGACTCAAGGACCTCAAGCAGCTGTCGGGCGAACGTTCGCCCTCGGTTGAAAGCGAGCTGCACGCGAAAGTCCTGCGCAGTCGCCCGGACGTTAATTGCAGCATTCATACCCATCAACCATTGGCCAGCGCCTGCACATTGTTCGGCAAATCGCTGGACGTACCTTACCCGCCGCTATGGCAATCGCTAGGGCGGCGGATTCAGCTGGTGGGTTATGCACCATCCGGTTCCGGCTGGCTGGCGGGCAAGCTGGAAAAGACCATCCGGCCTGACCAGAACGCCTACCTGATGCGCAATCACGGCGTTCTGTGTTGTGGCCCGGACATAGAAACCACCCTGAAGCGCCTGGAAGACCTGGAAACATTCTGTCGTGACCATCTTCTCAACCAGATCAAAGCCAACAGCCGTGGCAAACCCGAATCACGCGTTGCAATAGCACGCCTGATCGACGCCCTGACCAGTGCCGGCTCGCACGCCCTCAGCCCTCAGACTTTTTCAGAGACTCAATCATGAACAGACCTCTCGACCCCGCCAACATCCCTGACATTCCGGCATCGGCCGTGTCGCAATGGCCCGATGTCGACTCACTCTATCGCCGCTTCGATGAGCTGGTGAAACAGCCGATTCGCCCGATCAAGCGCGACGCGATGAACAAAATCATGGGCTATTTCGACGAGCGCTGCCAAGGCTCTAAGCGGCTTTCCGAGGCAGCCAAAAAGGTCATACCGGGGGGCGTGCAACACAACCTGGCGTTCAACTATCCGTTCCCGCTGGCCTTCGCCCAGGCCCACGGTGCGCACCTGACCGACGTTGATGGCAATCGCTACACCGACTTCCTGCAGGCAGGTGGACCGACGTTGCTGGGCTCCAATCACCCGGCCATTCGCGAACAGGTTGACCGGATTCTCGACGAATGCGGGCCGGTGACCGGCTTGCTGCATGAATACGAGGTCAAACTGGCGGAACTGGTCTGCGAATTGATGCCGGGTGTAGACATGCTGCGCTTGTTGGGCTCGGGCACCGAAGCGGTCATGGCCGCAGTTCGTCTGGCCCGTGCCTATACCCGCAAGAAATGGGTGATCAAGATCGGCGGCGCCTACCACGGCTGGAGCGACCAGTTGGTCTATGGCATGCGTTTGCCGGGCACCGGGCGCATGGAGGCGGTGGGGATCCCCCGAGGCGCCACCGCGAACACTCAGGAAAGCCCGCCCAACAATCTCGATGCATTGCGCCGCAGGCTGCAAATCAATCGTCTGCGTGGTGGCACCGCAGCCATTATGGTCGAACCTTTTGGCCCGGAAAGCGGTACGCGTCCGGTGCACGCCGACTTCAACCGACAACTGCGCGCGCTGTGCAACGAATTCGATGCCCTGCTGATCTTCGACGAAGTGGTCACCGGATTTCGCGCCGGTCTGGGCGGCGCACAGGCTTACTTCAATGTCATGCCGGACATCACGGTATTGGGCAAATGCCTGACCGGGGGCTACCCCATGGCGGGTGCCATTGGCGGGCGCCGGGACGTAATGCAACTGCTTGCCGGTGGCATCGGCACATCCTCGCGACGGGCGTTCGTCGGCGGTACGCTGTCGGCCAATCCGTTGTCATGCGTCGCTGGCTATTACGCACTGGTCGAAGCCCGCCGCCTGAACGCGCCGGCGCTGGCGGGAAGGGCGGGCGACCGCATGCGCGCAGGACTGGAAGAGATCATCAACCGGCGCGGCTTGCCCTATGTGGCGTACAACATGGGCTCCATTGTTCACCTGCAGACGTCCGGCGTCCTGCTGCTCGATACCGGCAACCCGCTCAAGCTGCTCAGGGCGCGCAATGAAGCCAAGACCCGCAAGCACATGATGGAAGAGATGGGCGCCGCGTATACCGCTCACGGCCTGATCACGTTGGCCGGCAGCCGTTTGTACACCAGCCTGGCTGACACCGACGATGTCATCGACGACGCGCTCGAACGCTTCGACGCTGTCTTTCAACTGGTGTGAGGTGAGCAGCATGCGCGATTCACTTCGACAGCAGTGGTTTGATCTGCGTGAACGCCTGATGGGCCAGGTGGACTCGCACAGCAGTGTTTCGTTGCGATTGCCGGGCGAACAGAGCATGTGGCTGGGCAAACTCGATGACCTGGCGCCGCAGGTGGTTGATTGCAACGACTCGGCAGCGGACGACGGACAGACGCACGCGGCGATCTACCGGGCCCGGGCTGACGTCGGCGCCGTTCTGCTTGGCGGCGGTGCCTTTGCCAAAAGCCTGGTGGATTTTGGCGGAGTCCTGCCGATTCTATTTGATGAGCAGGCACGCCATATAGGTCATATGGCCACGCCCGCCAGTTCCGAACAACCGCTGGTACGCCTGTTGAAGCGCGGGGGAAATGCTGCGGTGATCAACAGCACCCCGGTGGTGATGGGCACTACAGGGGCGCGAATGGTCCTCAATGCAGAGTTGTTCGAGAAATGCGCCAAGGCCTATACGCTGGCCAAGGCATGCGGCACGCACCTTACGTTACTGCCCTGGTGGGTGGTGCTGGTGGCCAACGGAAGGCTGATGAAAGACGAGAAGCGGGCGGCGCAGTGTTTTGCCGAAGGCCGGATTCCGCCCGAAACCCGCGGTTACTGAAACTTCCGAAGAGGCGCATGCCATGCAAACGTCGTCCGCTGTAACTCGCAGGCACCTGAGTGCCGCCTTGGCACTGGGCTCTGTCGCAGTGCTGATGGTAGGGCTGCAACCGTTGCTTCTTGGCGAGTTACTGGCGCAAGACCATGTATCACTGGAAGGTGTCGGGCTGGTCGCGATGGGTGAAATCGTCGCGCTGGGGCTCGGTGTGGTGCTGGGCGATCTGCTGCGGTCGGTGCTCAACCTGCGCCTGCTGACAGTCATCGCCATCCTGTGCGCTGCCGGAATGGATCTGGTCACCGCCAATGTCACCGGCGATGGGCCGTTGACCGCGGCACGTGCGCTGGCGGGGCTGGCCGAGGGCCTGCTGTTATGGGGCGCCGTCAGCCTTATCGTTCAGGGGCCGGCGCCGGACCGGGTGGCAGGGGTGTTCATGGTCGTGCAGACGCTAGCCCAGGCACTGATGGCCGCCGCGCTTGCGTACCTGATACTGCCTGATCGTAGCGTGCATGCAGGGTTCGTGTTTCTGGGAATGCTGACCGCAAGCTCGGTGCTGTTCGTTGTCTGGCTACCTGGACGCTTGCCGCAGCAGCCTGACAGGCAGCCGGATACAGCAGGTTTCAGATGGAACCTGAAGCAAGTGCTGCTGCTGATGCTGGTGTTCATGCAGCTCTCGGCCGTTGGCGGGTTGTGGGCGTATCTGGAACCGTTGGGCATCCACGCGGGGCTGGGCGCTCATGCGGCGCAATTGCTGGTGTCCGCGATGTTGTTCATGCAAGTGCTGGGCGGCTGCCTGGGCATTCTGCTGGTACGCAGGGTGCCTGATTACTCGATATTGGCCATCGCAGCGTTTCTCCTGGCCGGCATTGCATTGGGCATGTACATAACGGCCGATCAGGGGATTAACGTATTTCTGGGCCTGTGCGCGTTGTTTGCCCTGATCTACCTGATGTTGACGCCGTTTCAGGTACGCATTGCGCTTCAAATCGATCCCTCGGGACGCATCGCAGGGCTCATTCCCGGCATGCAATTGCTGGGCTGCGCCTTCGGGCCGCTGCTTGCGTCGCAGTGGGTATCGGGCGACAACGCTCAACCGGTGCTGCTGGTCAGCGTCTGGCTGTCGGTATCGGCTTTGTGCCTGATAGCGCTGCTGCACCGGCGGGCAGTTGATAGAAGGGTTGGGGTTGTGGGCGGGGTTTGATTGGCAGCGTACGTAACAGTAACCGTAGTAGCCGATTCACCCATCCCGACAGGCTTTGTTTCGGAAAACGTACAAACAGGACACGCAGGACGCTTTTTCAGCGCTCATTTGTCGTCTGGGTGAATCGCCCGGATGCAGCGCGGATCAACGTGTTGCGGGCTGACAGCCCCGATTTCACGCAGCGGCGATGGGCTTTTTGAAAAAAAGAGCGTGGACTCGGGATATAACACTAATTAGAATCAGTCTCATTTGGCGCATCCCATCGCTCAAGGCTTTTGACATGACTCAAGCAGCGACGCTATCACAGCAGACCTTGCATTCCCTGTACCGCGATCATCATGGCTGGCTGGAAAGCTGGCTGCGCAGACGCATGGGCAATGCCTGGGATGCTGCTGACCTGAGTCAGGATACGTTCCTGCGCGTGCTCTCCAGCTCCCAGCAGATCGCCGATATGCAGGAGCCGCGTGCCTACCTGCTGACCGTGGGCAAGCGCCTGCTGAGTAATTTTTACACTCGCCGCAGCCTTGAACAGGCTTATCTGGAAGCACTGGCGCAGTTGCCTGAAGAAAGCGTGCCGTCGCCGGAGCAGCGCTGGCTGCTGCTCGAAACCCTGCAGGCGCTGGACGAGTTGCTCGATGGCCTGTCGGCAGTGGTGCGCCGGGCGTTTCTCTGGAGTCAGCTCGAGGGGCTGGGCTATCGGGAAATCGCTGAACGCCTGAGCGTTTCCGAACGCACCGTCAAACGCTATATGGCGCAAGCCTACGAGCATTGTCTGTTGGTGGACTGGTGATTCGCCCGGCACCTTCGAACGAAGAACGCGAGGTCGTACGCAAAGCGGCGCAGTGGCTGGCGCTTCTCGAGTCCGGCGGTGCCAGCGATGAAGATCACGCCATGCTGCAACATTGGCGTGACAGTTCCGCCAGTCATGAGCGCGCCTGGCAAAAGGCCCAACAACTGCGTCAGCGTTTTTTCGGTCTGCCTGCCAACCTGGCCATGGCGACGCTTGATCGTCCTGACAAGGCCAGGCGCGCGACGCTAAAAAGAGCGTTGGGCGCCGTGACACTGGTCCCCGCAGTCTGGCTGCTGGGGCGTCAATTGCCGCTGGATGTCTGGCGTGCCGACCTGCAAACCGCAGTCGGCGAGCACAAGCGCCTGTCGCTGGCCGATGGCAGCACCTTGCAACTGAATACCGACAGTGCGGTGAACGTGGATATGGGCGCCCGGGCAATCACCCTTGTGCGGGGCGAAATATCCCTCAAGGTGCCTGGCAGCGCGCCGCTGACCATCCACGGTCCTTACGGCCGTATCGTGGTCGGTCGGAGCGAAGTCTGTGTGCGTCTCAACGCCAGCGACTGCCGGGTCTCGGTCGTCAGCGGCACGGTGCAGCTTTACCCTCTGCGCGGGCCGGTGCTGGCCTTGAATGCGCAGCAGCAGGTCACTCTGAAGCAGAGCGGCATCGGTCCTGTCAGTGCCTTCGACGCCTTGCTGCCTGGCTGGCGCGACGATGTACTGACCGCGCAGAACCAGCCGCTGGGCGATTTCCTGCGCGAGCTGGGTCGCTACCGTCCGGGCCTGCTGCGCTGGGAGCCTGCGCTGGAAAACCTTCGGGTGACCGGCAGTTTCAGGCTCGACAATACCGACCGCGTACTGTCCTTGCTGGCGGCCAGTCTGCCGGTGGACGTGCAGATGCGTACCCGTTACTGGGTGACCCTGGTGCCTCGAAAAAACATTTCGACAAAAAATAGTGCGTAACGCTGTCCCTTTTTTTTGTCTCGCTGGTCATTCCAGGTAAGTGCACAAAAAATACGAGAGCTTCCCTCTATGTCCGCAGTGTCTTCCTACCGTTTGCGTCCGCTTTTGCATTTCAGCCTGTTGCTGACGTTGAGTTCCAGTCCGTTGTTCATCTCGACCAGTTGGGCAGAAACGTCGGGTAGACGTGCCTATGAGGTGCCGGCCGGCAGCCTGAGTGCCGCGCTCACCCGTTTCGCTGGGCAGGCCGGGGTCAATCTGTCGGTAGACCCTGCACTGGTGAACGGCCGAAACAGTTCGGGGTTGTCCGGCGAGTTCGCGGTCGAGGAAGGGTTTGCGCGCCTGCTGCAAGGTTCCGGCCTGCAGCTGATGCCCGTCGGGGAGCAGGCTTACACGCTGATCCCGGCACCTGACAGCGCCAGCGCAGGTTTGCAACTCGCCCCCACGTCGATCGTTGGCGACAGCGGTGTCACGGACGGTCAGGATTACGCGGGCGGTCAGGTAGCACGCAAAGGCTCGCAGGGCATGCTGGGTTCCCGGGACTTCATGGAAACGCCATTCAGCATGACCACCTACACCAAGGACGCGGTGAAAAACCAGCAGGCCCGAACCCTTGGCGATCTGATCGCCAGTGACCCGTCAGTGCGCGCCACCAACCCCGCAGGCGGGCGCTACGAGCAGTTCACCATTCGCGGCTTCAGCCTGTTCAACAGCGACGTTTCCTACAACGGCCTGTACGGCATCCTGCCCACTTACACGATCGACATGGAAATGGCCGAACGGGTGGACATCCTCAAGGGACCGAGCCAGTTGATCAACGGCATTTCGCCGCGAGGCAGTGTCGGCGGAGGGATCAACGTGGTCCCCAAGCGCGCGACGGATAAACCGATCACCGAGCTCACCACCAGCTACGCCTCCAAGGGGCAGGTGGGTGCCGCAGTCGACGTAGCCCGTCGGTTTGGCGAAGACGACAAGTTCGGGATTCGTTTCAACGGCGTGAAGCAGTCCGGCGACACTGAATGGGATCATCAGAGCGTCGATCGCGACATGGCCGTTTTGGGCCTGGATTTCCGCGGCGACCGTCTGCGTCTGTCGACTGACATCGGGCACACCGAACGCGACACTGATGCTCCGCAGGAACGCGTGCAGGTCGGTGCCAACGCGAAGGTGCCCAACGCCAACGATGTGCGCGACAACTACGCGCAGTCCTGGAGCAAGGCGCGCACCAAGGATACCTTCGGCGCAGTGAATGCCGAATATGACCTCAGCGACTCGGTGATGCTGTACGGCGGTGTCGGCGCGCGCAAAAGTAACCATGACTTCCTGCGCCATGCGGTATCGGTCACCAACGACGCGGGTGACTTCAGCGTTCAACCGCGCGATTTCACCCGTGACGAAAATGTGCGCACCGCCACTGCCGGCGCACGCAGCTGGTTCAACACCGGGCCGGTCAGCCATGAGGTCAATCTGGCTGCCAGCTATTTCTACATGGACTTTGAAAACGGTGGTGCACGCTACGCGGCAGCGCCGAGCAATCTTTACAACCCGGTCGACACGCCGACACCTTCGAACCCCACGCGAGCCGACTCCAAGGTTTACACCGAGAACCGCTTCAGCGGTGTGGCGCTGACTGACACGCTAGGATTTTTCGAGGACCGTCTGCTGCTGACACTCGGTGCCCGCTGGCAGCGTGTCAAGGTTGATGACTGGACCGATGACGTGAAAGGCGACACCGCCTACGACGAGGAAAAGGTCTCACCGTCAGGCGGCATTCTGTACAAGGTGACCGACGACTTTTCGGTGTACGCCAACTACATGGAAGGCCTGAGCCAGGGCAAGATCGCTCCGTCGACCTCGGTGAACGAAGACCAGATCTTCCCGCCGTTCGTCAGTCGTCAGGTCGAGGTCGGCGCCAAGTACGACCTGGGTTCATTTGCTTTCACCGCCAGCGTATTCCGGATCAAACAACCGGCCTACGAGACCAATACCAGCTCCCGTGTGTTCGGCCCGAACGGCAAGCGCCGTAACGACGGTGTCGAGCTGACCATGTTCGGTGAGCCGATGAAGGGTTTCCGCCTGCTGGGCGGGGTGATGTACATCGACAGCGAACTGACCAATACCGTCAACGGCACATTCGACGGCAACCGCGCACCGGCCACCCCCAAGTACAACGTCAATCTGGGCGCCGAATGGGACGTCCCGGGCGTCAACGGCCTGACCCTGACCGGGCGAGGCATCTACACCGGTTCGCAGTACCTGGATCAGGCGAACAGCAAAAGCATCGATTCATCGGAGCGTTTCGACGTAGGGGCGCGGTATGCCTTCAAGGTCGATCAGAAGGACATCACGCTGCGGGCCAATGTCGAGAACGTGATGAACAAGTACTACTGGAGTTCGGCAGGCGCGTCGGATGACAGCGAGCCGGGGCTGACCCTGTCGACGCCGCGCACCTATCTGTTGTCGGCCACCATCGGTTTCTGAGTCGATACGTGACGCCCAGGGAAGGGCTCACGTGCATAGCGAACGACCGGCAGTCCTCATCGAGGGATAACCTGTGTGCAGCATTAAATAATCAACGTCAACACGGCGACACAACAGTTTGTTATTTAGATAGGCTGTTTTGTCATAACGCCAAAATAATAAATGGCCACTTTCGGTAGTGGCACATTGAGTCATACCGATTAATCCTGTCGGTATAGCTGTGTGCCTTATTCATTATCAGGTGCCTAGAAAAGTTCATTTAAATTTCATCTTTGTTTTCGAAATATTGGGTTGCACTTTTAGGTAAATGATAATAATTTGCATCCGGAAATCCAGCGAGGACTTACAGATGTTGAATAATGGCTTATTGCACTCTACTACGTCGCAGAAAACCAATGCCAACTATCTGGACAGGCAGAGCAAGTTTGAATCGAATGTAAGAAGTTACCCGCGCAAGTTGCCACTGGCGATCGCCAAGGCTCATGGCGTGTGGGTCACGGATGTTGAAGGCACTACGTACCTGGACTGCCTGGCCGGCGCCGGAACATTGGCATTGGGCCACAATCACGAAGCCATCATGGCCAGCCTCGACAGCTTCCTGACCTCGGGTATGCCGATGCACACCCTTGATCTGACCACTGCGGTCAAGGACGCCTTCAGCGAAACGTTGCTGAGTCTGCTGCCAGGACAGGGGCGTGATTACTGCCTGCAATTCTGTGGTCCGTCCGGGGCCGATGCGGTCGAAGCCGCGATCAAGCTGGCCAAGACCGCCACTGGCCGGCATAACATCATCAGCTTTTCCGGCGCCTACCACGGCATGACCCACGGTGCCCTGGCGCTGACCGGCAATACCGCGCCAAAAAACGCCGTCGCTAACCTGATGCCCGGTGTGCAGTTCCTGCCGTACCCCCATGAATACCGTTGCCCGCTGGGCATTGGCGGCGAGGCCGGCACCGAAGCGCTGAGTTACTACTTCACCCAGTTCATCGAAGACGTGGAAAGCGGTGTGTCGCTCCCGGCGGCGGTGATTCTGGAAGCGGTGCAGGGCGAGGGCGGTGTCAATCCGGCGCCTGCGGCATGGCTGCGGCAGATTCGCGAAGTCACGCGCAAGCACGGCATTCTGCTGATTCTGGATGAAGTGCAGGCCGGCTTTGGCCGTACCGGCAAGATGTTTGCCTTCGAACACGCGGAGATCGAACCCGACGTCATCGTCATGTCCAAGGCGGTCGGCGGCGGTCTGCCGTTGGCAGTGCTGGGTTTCAAACGCGAGTTCGACGCCTGGTCCCCAGGCAATCATGCCGGCACCTTTCGCGGCAACCAGATGGCCATGGCCACCGGCCTGGCGACCCTTGAAGTGCTGCAACGACAGAACCTCGCTGGCCAGGCCGCAAAACGTGGCGACTGGCTCAAGGAACAGCTCGGCCTGTTGCAACAACGTTATCCGGCGATTGGCAATGTGCGCGGCCGCGGCCTGATGCTGGGCATCGAGATTGTCGATGAGCGCAAACCGGCGGACCGCCTCGGCAGCCTGCCGATGGACCCGGATCTGGCTGTCGCCATTCAGCAGCATTGTTTCAAACAGGGGTTGTTACTTGAGCGCGGTGGTCGAAATGGCAACGTCATTCGCTTATTGCCGCCGTTGATCATTACCGAAGAGCAATGCCAATTGGTGATCCAGCGTTTTGAACAAGCGCTCAAGGCGGCACTGTCCCAGCTACGTAAATAAAAGCTATGTAATAAGCAGGGCATAAACGGCCCACCATCGTGACACTGATATCACGATTGAAACAACACCCGCACACAACGTTTGGCTGGGCGAACTTATCGCACCTCGATAGCTCGATTGTTGTGCCGCAAGCGATAAATCAACGTTTGTTGCGACGTCATTTAAACGGTCAGCGTAAAAGCGACTGTGGAGCAGACATGACTAATACCGATCGCACCGTCTTATCAAACATGGTGAGCGAGTTGGCAACCACTCGCGCGTTACTCAATTGCCTGATCAAGGAATTCGCACTGCCGGAAGAGTGCCTGCATTACACCTGGCCTGAAGGCATGCAAGGCATAGCGCCTGGCAGTTTCGTCGATGGCGGACAATGGAAGGGCATTCCGCTCACCATCAGCTTGCCCAATCAGCAGCAGTTCTTTGTCCTGGTGGACCGCCGCGATCACCTGGGCAGCCATCGCTACCTTTCCGATGTCTACGCACGTCAGGGGCAGGGCACCTGGCGCTGTCTGGCGTTCGCCGAATTCGCCCGGCAACTGCTGACCGCCTGTGAGCACATGACCCGTGCCAGCAATGACGAGCTGCTGGACCAGGTCCTGCAAAGCCAGCACCTGACTGCCGCCATCGTTGCCCATAACATGACCGGCCAGCACCCGGCGCCGCTCAGCGGCTATCTGGCCAGTGAGCAGGGTTTGTGGTTCGGCCACCCCAACCATCCGGCGCCCAAGGCGCGCCTGTGGCCTGAGCATCTGGCGCAGGAGACCTACGCCCCGGAGTTTCAGGCGCAGACTGCGCTGCATCTGTTCGAAGTGCCGCTGGAAGGGCTGCGAATCACCTCCAACGGCTTGAGCGACGCCGAGGTGATGGCAGGCTTCGCTGACCAGTCGCGGGCCCGGCCCGGGCATGCGCTGATCTGCATGCATCCGGTACAGGCGCAACTGTTCATGCAGGACCGCCGCGTGCAAAGGCTGCTTGAGCTGGGGGATATATCGGACCTGGGTGCCAGTGGGCTGCTGGCCAGCCCGACGGCGTCGATGCGCACCTGGTACATCGAGGGGCACGACTACTTCATCAAGGGCTCGCTGAATGTACGAATCACCAACTGCGTGAGGAAAAACGCGTGGTATGAACTGGAAAGCACGTTGATCATCGACGAACTGTTCCAGCGCCTGCAGCAAACCCGCCCGGAAACCCTCGGCGGGCTGTCTACAGTCGCCGAACCCGGCTCGATGAGCTGGGCTCCCAAAAGCGTGAGCGAGGCGGATGGTCACTGGTTTCGCGAGCAGACCGGCGCCATTCTGCGAGAAAACTTCTGCCGCCGCTCCGGCGCCGATTGCAGCGTGATGGCGGGCACACTGTTCGCCCGTGATCTGCGTTCACGGCCGTTGGTGCACGACTTCCTCGAGCGCTTCAATGGTGGGGAGCTTGAGGACCAGCACCTGCTGGACTGGTTCGATGAGTACCAGGCCTTGCTGCTGAGCCCGGTCATGGCGTTGTTCTTCAACCATGGCATCGTGATGGAGCCGCATTTGCAGAATGCAGTGCTGATTCACGATAACGGACGCCCGCAACAGCTGCTGTTGCGCGACTTCGAAGGCGTCAAGCTCACCGAAGAGTTGGGCATCAAGGCAATTCAGGTGGGGCTGCACCCGAGAATTCGCCAGTCGTTGCTCTACAGCCGCGAGCAGGGCTGGAACCGCATTACCTATTGCCTGCTGATCAACAACCTGTCCGAGGCGGTGCTGGCCTTGAGCTGGGAGCGTCCGCACCTGGCACCACTGATGTGGCAGCGCGTCGAGCGACAATTGCAGCGTATTCGTGACGAACTGGTACTGCCTGCGCCCGAGCTGGACGCGCTGATCGCAGGCCAGTCGATTGCCTGCAAGACCAACCTCAAGGTCCGGCTCGCTGCCAAGGCCGATCGCGAAGCCAACTATGTGCGTCTTGCGTCGCCGTGGGCCACGGAGGCACGTTATGCATAAGGTGCCGCAAACCGTACTGGCGGCCATCAAGGAGGCTCAAGCGCTGGAAACCGATCCGCTGGCGGCCTTTGTCTACGATCTGGACGCGTTGCAGCAGCATGTCAGTGAGGTCATGGCGGCGCTGCCTGCAGGTGTCGAGCTGTATTACGCGATCAAGGCCAACAGCGAGGCGCTGATGCTGGAAACCCTGGCCCCGCTGGTCAGTGGCTTTGAAATTTCCTCTGGGGGCGAGATCGAGCGGGTGATGGCCTGTCCGACACGCAAGCCCTACGTGTTCTCGGGCCCGGGCAAACTCGATTCCGATCTGCGCTCGGCGTTGCTGCACAAGGTTGAAGCCATCCACCTGGAGAGCCTCAACGAAATCGCGCGTCTGCAACAGCTCGCAGAACAAGCGGGGCGCGTGCAGCCGGTGTTCCTGCGCATCAACCCGCAACTGCCCGCTGCGCAGTCGAGCAGGCTGGCGATGGCCGGGACCGCGACACCGTTCGGCATTGACGAAGCCGATCTGGCCGAGGCGGTCAGACGCGTGGACAACGCCAGCCACCTGACGCTCAAGGGCTTCCATGTACACGCCATGTCGCATCAGATGTCGGTCGAACGTCATGAGCAGTTGCTCGATTTCTACCTGCAGCGCTGGCAGGAATGGAAGGCTCTGGCCCGCGACCCAGGCCAGCTCACCCATTTCAACGTCGGCGGCGGTATTGGCGTCGATTACCTCAACAGTCAGCAGTTCGACTGGCAGCGGCTGTGCCGTTATCTGGAAAAACGCCTGGGCGAGCAGCACGATGCGCCGATCCTGCGCTTCGAGCCGGGACGCTTCATCAGTGCCTATTGCGGCTATTACGCCATCGAGGTGCTGGACAGCAAAACCAGCCACGGCGAGCATTTTCTGGTCTGCCGCGGCGGTACTCACCAGTTTCGCCTGCCGGTCGCGCAAAGCCATGACCATCCGGTTATCCACTTGCCGACTGCGCCGCAAAGCACTGATTCGTCAGAGCAGGCTTACAACATTGTCGGGCAGCTGTGCACGCCCAAGGACGTACTGAGCCGTCGCCAGCTACTCAAAGGTGTGAACATTGGTGATCTGCTGGTCCTGCCTTTGGCGGGGGCGTATGGCTACAACATCTCCCACGCCGACTTTCTCTGCCATCCAAGACCGTCACAGCACTTCGTGCGCAACGGTGAACGGGTTCGCCAATGAGTTTCAACGTCCCACGCCGCTGGGTGGTGTTCAACGTGCTGCTCGGTACGCTGACGGTCAGCCTGAGCAATAGTTCGCTCAACCCTGCGCTGCCCACCTTCATGGAAGCGTTCAGGATCGGCCCGCTGCTGGCCACCTGGATTGTCGCCGGGTTCATGACCAGCATGGGCATGACCATGCCGCTGACCAGCTTCCTCAGTCAGCGCATCGGACGCAAACGCCTGTACCTGTGGGGTGTGGCGCTGTTCATTGGCGGTTCGCTGTTGGGCGCGCTGGCCGACTCTATCGCACTGGTGATCAGCGCACGGGTGGTACAGGGCATTGCCAGCGGGCTGATGATCCCGTTGTCGCTGGCGATCATCTTCTCGGTGTATGAAAAGCACGAACGGGGCAGGGTGACCGGGCTCTGGAGCGCAGCAGTGATGCTCGCACCGGCGCTTGGTCCGCTGTGTGGCAGCCTGATGCTGGAGTGGTTCAGCTGGCGCTCGCTGTTCCTCATGAATGTGCCCATCGGCCTGCTGGCACTGCTGCTGGGCGTCGGCGTGCTGCCGGACTCCGAGCCTGCCGAGCGCAAACCGTTCGACCTGATCGGCTACCTGCTGGTGGCGTCTGGCATTGGCTTGCTGATGATCGCCATCAGCCGCATGCACCATGCTCAGGCGCTGCTCGATCCGGTCAATCAGGCCATGGTGCTGGTCGCAGTGGCCTGCCTGGTTGCGTTCGTCCGCGTCGAGTTGAGTCGCCAGGCACCGCTGCTGAATCTGCGCCTGTTCAACCTGCGCGGTTATCGTCTGAGCGTGATCATCGCCGTGGTGCAATCGGTCGGCATGTTCGAGTGTCTGGTGCTGTTGCCGCTGCTGGTGCAGAGCGTGCTGGGCTACAACCCGATCTGGACCGGCCTGGCGCTGCTGTGTACCGCCAGCTTCGCGAGCCTGTTGGGCCAGTGGGGCGGCAAGGCGCTGGACCGCCATGGGCCCCGCACCGTCGTCGCCGTCGGCCTGCTGTTGACCGGTGTTTCGACTCTGGCGCTGGGCATGCTCAAGGCAGATGCCGCAATCGGCGTGGTGTTCGTACTGATGATGATTCGTGGCGCCGGCCTCGGGCTCTCCTACATGCCGGTGACCACGGCGGGGCTCAATGCCTTGCCCGAGCCGATGGTCACTCAGGGCGCTGCGATGAACAACATTTCCCGGCGTCTGGTCGCGTCGCTGGCCATCGTCATCGCATCGCTGTGGCTGGAGTTTCGCCTCAACACCGCGGGACCGGCCGCCACGCCCTCGGCCATCAGCGAAGTGTTCATCGCCACCGGCCTGCTGATCCTGCTGGCACTGCCCTGTGCCTGGCGTTTCCCCCTTAACGACGAGCGCGCCGAGGCCCAGCCCGACGCGGTCGAACCCCGATAATTTTTCGTTCGAGGTATGAACATGGCTACCCCTTTACCGCTGCAACGTAACGCCGCTTCGACAACGACAACGACGGGTACTGGTGCCTGGCTGGCCGACGTCAGCGCCGAGCGCTATCAGCAAGTGCAACGCCGCGTGATCGGCCAACTGCTGCAAACCCTGCTGTACGAGGCGGCGCTGCCTTACCGCTGTGAGCCGCTGGATGATCATCGGCATCATTTTGCAGTGGCCGTCAGTGGCGGTGTGGAATACCACTGCGAGGGCCTGCTGAGCACCAGCTTTGAGCTGATCCGCCTCGATCACGCCACGCTTGAGCGGGTGGACAGTGCCGGCGAACGCAGCGTGCCGGATCTGCATCTGGCGTTGACCGAGCTGCTCAGCCCGTTCAAGGACAGCCCGCACCTGACGCGCTTCATCCAGGAAATCGAGCAGACCCAGCTCAAGGACTTGCAGGCGCGTAATCAGGGTTATCAGCCCGCCAGGCCTGCGCATCAGCTGGATGTCGACGCGCTTGAGCAGCATTTCATGGATGCCCACAGCTACCACCCATGTTACAAGTCGCGGATCGGCTTTTCCCTGGCTGACAACCGCCACTACGGACCAGAATTTGCCACGCCTTTCGCGGTAGTCTGGCTGGCCGTGGCGAAATCGAGCGCCTCGGTCGGCCACTCGCGGAGCATGGATTTTCAGGCGTTCATTCGTCAGGAGCTGGGCACACAACGCTGGCAGGAAATAACTCGAGACCTGGTCGCGCAGGGCAAGTCCATCGACGACTATCAACTGATGCCGGTGCATCCGTGGCAGTGGGATAACGTCACGGTGTCGACCTTCTACCCGGAACTGGCAAGCGGCGAGCTGATTTACCTGGGTACTTCGACCGATAGCTACAAGGCTCAGCAGTCGATTCGCACGCTGGCCAACGCCAGTCAGCCACAGCGCCCTTACGTCAAGCTGGCGATGAGCATGACCAATACCTCCAGCACACGCATCCTGGCGCGCCACACGGTGTTGAACGGCCCGATCATCACCGATTGGCTGCACCAGTTGATCGCAACCGACAGCACCGCTCAAGCGCTGGATTTCGTGATTCTCGGTGAGGTGGCGGGGGTGAGTTTCGATTACCGCCATCTGCCGGAATCACGTTCGACGCAGACCTACGGCACGCTGGGTGCCATCTGGCGGGAAAGCCTGCATCAGTACCTCCGGGACGACGAGCAGGCGGTGCCGTTCAACGGCCTCAGCCATGTAGAAAACCGTTACGGTGATGGCCAGCAGACGCCGTTCATAGATGCTTGGGTCAGCCAGTACGGGCTCAAGGAATGGACCCGGCAACTGCTGCAGGTCACGGTGCCGCCGATCATTCACATGCTCTATGCCGAAGGCATCGGCATGGAGTCCCACGGCCAGAACATCGTGCTGATCGTCAAGCAGGGCTGGCCGCAGCGCATCGCCCTCAAGGACTTCCATGACGGCGTGCGTTATTCACCTGCGCACCTCGGACGTCCCGAACTGTGCCCGGAGTTGGTTCCGCTGCCCGCCAGCCATGCAAAACTCAACCGCAACTCGTTCATCATCACCGATGACGTCAACGCGGTGCGCGATTTCTCCTGTGACTGTTTCTTCTTCATCTGCCTGGCTGAAATGGCGATTTTCCTGCGTCAGCAATACCAGCTGGACGAAGCGCTGTTCTGGCAGATGACCGCCGACGTCATTCTCGACTATCAGCGTGCTCACCCGCAGCACCGCGACCGTTTCGGGCTGTTTGACGTGTTTGCGCCATCGTACGAAGTGGAAGAGCTGACCAAGCGTCGACTGCTGGGGGATGGCGAGCGTCGCTTCCGCTCGGTACCGAACCCACTGCACACCTACAGGCCGCAATGATGCTGAGGACCAATGCGCTCAAAAGCAGAATTGCCGACGGACAGCCGGCACACGGGGTGATCAGTTCGATCCCGGCCCCGGCCGCCATCGAGTTGATCGCCGAGGCCGGGTTCGACTTCGTGATCATCGACATGGAACACGTGCTGATCAACCCGGAAACCGTGGAAAACATGATCCGTGTGGCAGAGAGCTACGACCTCACACCACTGGTACGGGTCGCCGATCTCAACCCGAAAACCCTGCTGCGCCTGCTCGATGGCGGCGCGCAGGGCATCGTCTTGCCGATGATCGAGAGCCCCGAGCAACTGGCCGATGCGATTGCCGCCTGCAAATACCACCCGCTAGGTCGTCGCAGCCTTAATGCCGGACGTCCCGGCTCGTTCGGCAAGCACAGCCTGGCGCAGTACGTGGAGGCCGCCAATCAACAGATCATGGTGGTGGCGATGATCGAAAGCGCCGAAGGCGTACGCCGTGCCGCCGAGATCGCCAGCGTGCCGGGGCTGGACATGATTCTTGAAGGCGCTGCAGACCTGTCGCAGTCACTGGGCATGCCCTGGCAGATCGATCAACCAGATGTACAAAACGCGTTGCTTGCAACCTGGCAAGCCGCCCATGCGGCGGGCGTCGCCTATTGCGCGATCCCTCGTCAACCCGGTGACGCTGCCCGCTGGCAGGCTCGCGGGGTCAACACCTTTGTCCTCGGGGATGAGCGTGGCATTGCCTTTCGCGCGCTTCAGGCCCGCCTGGCTCAACATTCAGCAGAAGGAAAATAACCCATGAACTTCACTTCACTCGCCGCTGACCTGGTCATGCAGGATTTGGTCGATTGCCTGCTGGCTGAGGACTTCTTTGGTCGCGAGCCATTGCGCTTGCAGGACAGCAGCCAATGGCAACTGCGCCATCCACAGGCTCCGCAACTGGTAGAGCAGGGCAGCGCGCAGCAAATCTGGGAATGGTGCTGCGATGATTCGGAGCAACGCTTCATCAGCATCGCGTTGCGCCCCGGCATCACCCAGCAATGGGAAAAAGTGCCCGGCACCCCGGTACTCGGCCGACAGGACGAGCGCTGGACGCAGTTGTCGCCGGAAGACTTCATGAAGTGGGTGTTCGCCGGCAAGGCGACGCTGCTTCAGGACAGCGAGCGTCAGGACAACGAAAAGGGTATCGCGCTGTTTCTCGAGGTGTTGCGCATCAGTGTCTGGCAGACCGCGCTGTCGCTGGACCACAAGGTCGACGAGCAGAACCTGATGGCTCAGGACGGCGCCACCTTCTTCAGGACCATGGAACAGTGGGCGTCACTGCGTGACCGCCCGTATCACCCGCTGGCCAAGGCCAAACAAGGCTTGAACGAGCAGGAATACTTACAGTACCAGGCCGAATTCGCCCGGCCGGTAGCGCTGAACTGGGTGGCCGTCGACAAGACCTTGCTGCAATGCGGCGACGGCGTGGGGGACTTGAATGCATCCTTTCCGGCCCGCTATCTGCTGCCCGAGAACCTGCAAGCAGAGCTTGACCAGGAGATGCAGGCGCGTGGCATTGCCGACAGCCATGTTGCGCTGCCGGTTCACCCATGGCAGTTCGAGCATGTTCTGCAGGCTCAGCTGGGCGATGCGTTCGCCAAGGGCGATTGCCAGCGGCTTGATTTCAATCAGGCGCAGGTCCATGCCACGTCGTCGCTGCGTTCGATGACACCGTGCTTCAACAGCGCTGACTACCTGAAGCTGCCCATGGCGATTTATTCGCTCGGCGCTTCGCGTTATCTGCCAGCGGTCAAAATGATCAACGGCGGGCTGAGCGAAAAACTGCTGCGTCAGGTGGTCGACAAGGATCAAACCCTGAGCCGTTCGCTGCACTTGTGCGACGAACGCAAGTGGTGGGCATTCATGCAGCCGCAAGCCACGCTGTTCGACGAAGGGCCTCGGCATCTTTCGGCCATGGTGCGCGGCTATCCGGCCGCCTTGCTCGATGATCCGGAGTGCCGCCTGCTGCCCATGGCGGCACTGGGTACACCGCTACCGGGGAGCAATCGGCATTTCTTCGACGAGTGGATGGACTACCGCGACCTGCCGCGCAATCAGGCTTCGGTACTGACACTGTTTCGCGAACTGAGCCACAGTTTCTTCGATATCAACCTGCGCATGTTCCGCCTGGGCATGCTCGGCGAAGTGCATGGTCAAAACGCGGTCATGGTCTGGAAAGCCGGACAGGCGCAAGGGCTGTTGTTGCGTGACCACGACTCGTTGCGTATTTTCGTGCCCTGGCTGGAGCGCAACGGTATGCACGACCCGGAATATCGAATCAAGAAAGGTCATGCCAATACGCTTTATCATGACCGCCCCGAGGACTTGCTGTTCTGGCTGCAGACGCTGGGTATTCAGGTAAACGTGCGGGCAATCATGGATACTCTGGCGCAAGTGTATGACGTACCGGTCACTGCGCTGTGGACCGTATTGCGCGATGTTCTGGATAATCTGATCACAACCATCGAATTTGACGACGAGGCGCGTGGCATGATCAGGCGACAACTGTTCGAAGCCCCCAACTGGCCGCAGAAACTTCTGCTGACGCCCATGATCGAGCGCGCGGGCGGTCCGGGCAGCATGCCGTTCGGCAAGGGCGAAGTGGTCAACCCGTTCCACAGGTTGCGCCGTGCAACCTGACCGAACCCTGCATCCTTCACGGCGCACCGTGTTGCGCCTTTCGCTGGGGTTACTGGCGCTGCCTGGCATTGCCCGGGCAGCGCCGCTGCGCGTTGTCACCCTGTTTCAGGGGGCGTCCGACACTGCCGTGGCCCTTGGCGTAACGCCTTGCGGTGTGGTGGATTCGTGGAGCGAAAAACCGATGTACCGCTACCTGCGCCCGGCGCTGGCGGCGGTGCCGCATGTGGGTCTGGAAACCCAGCCGAGCCTGGAAGATATCGTGCTGCTCAAGCCGGACCTGATCGTCGCCTCACGCTTTCGTCATCAACGCATCGCACCGTTGCTGGAGCAGATCGGCATGGTGCTGATGCTCGAAGAGGTGTTCGAGTTCAAGCGCACCTTGGCAATGATGGGCGCGGCCCTGCAACGTCAACAGCTGGCCATGGACCTGCTCGGGCAATGGCAACAGCGCGTGGCAGCGCTGCGTGGCCAGTTGCAGGCGAAGTTCGCCGGACGCTGGCCAATCACCGTGTCGGTGCTCGACATTCGCGAAGACCATATCCGTAGCTATCTGCCGGCCAGCTTTGCCGGCTCGGTGCTCAGTGAACTGGGCTTTGCCTGGACGCCCGCGGCCCGCCAAGCCACGGGCGTGTCCCTTAAACTCAGCAGTAAAGAGAGTTTGCCTGTGGTCGATGCCGACCTGTTCTTCGTCTTTCAACGCGCCGACAGCAACGCCGCGCAGCACACCTACGACAAGCTGGTACAGAACCCGTTCTGGCAACAGTTGCGTGCAGTACGGGACAGTCAGGTATGGCGCGTTGATGCCGTCGCCTGGAGCCTGTCCGGCGGCATTCTGGGCGCCAACCGCATGCTCGATGAGATCGCTCGCGTGGCGCTGGCGGATCGCGCCTCATGACGGCTGCGGCAAAACTGGGCCTGGGGCTGTTGATACTGGTAGCGTGCATGGGATTGAGTCTGGCCACCGGGGCCACCTGGATATCGCCCGCTGCCATTGTACGAAGTGTCTGGCAGGCTGATGCGCTGAGCGCTATAGAGCACGTGCTGCTCGACACACGGCTGACACGCACCCTGATGGCCGTCGCGGTCGGTTCGAGTCTGGCGGTTGCCGGGGCGCTGATGCAGGCGCTGACGCGCAATCCGCTGGCGTCGCCTGGCCTGTTCGGCATCAATGCCGGCGCGACGTTTGCCATCATCGCCTGTTCGTCGCTGCTTTCACTGTCGTCCATGAGCCAGTGGCTATGGTGCGCGTTCATCGGCGCTGCGGTGGCGGGCACGATTGTCTGGGTCATCGGCAACCGGGGGCAGGGCAGCCTCAATCCATTGCGCATCGTGTTGGCCGGCGCAGCGATCACTGCCTTGTTTACCGCATTCAGTCAGGCCTTGCTGGTGGTCAATCAGGACGGTCTGGATACCGTGCTGTTCTGGTTGGCTGGCTCCTTGTCGGAGCGCGAACTGAGTACCGCCGCGCCGTTGCTCGTCTGCGTGGTCATGGGGCTTGCCGGCGCGCTGGTGCTGGCGGGGCAGGTCAACGTACTCAACACCGGGGAAGCCATCGCGACGGCTCTGGGCCAGCGTACGGGGCTGATTCGCCTGATGATGAGCGTGGTGATCATTGCTCTGGCAGGCAGCGCCGTGGCGCTGGCGGGCAGTATCGGCTTCATCGGTCTGCTGGTGCCACACATGGTGCGCAAGACGCTGTCCATCGACCATCGCTGGCTGCTGCCCGGCTGCGCAGTGCTGGGCGCGACGCTGTTGTTGCTGGCCGACACGCTGGCGCGCGTCGTGATTGTCCCTCAGGAAGTCCCGGTGGGTGTGATGACGGCTCTGTTTGGCGCGCCGTTCTTCATTGCACTGGTTCGGCGGGGCGCGCGCTATGGATAAGCATTTCACCGTGCGCTACCGGAGCTTTTCCCGGCAGTTCAGCCTGACCGCATTGACGCGCTTGCTTTCGGGCCTGGCGCTGACGCTGCTGGTCGCACTGAGCTCACTGGCCGTGGGCAAGATCAATCTGTCGCCAGCGACCCTGCTGAATGTTTTTACCGGTCAGGCGGATGCCAGCCTGGTCTTCATCGTCGAACAACTGCGCATGCCCCGGCTGGCCCTGGCTGCCCTGGTCGGCGCGGCCCTGGCGGTGTCGGGACTGATCCTGCAAAGCATCATTCGCAACCCGCTGGCCTCACCGGATCTGTTAGGCATCACCAGCGGTGCCAGCGCCGCCGCCGTGTTGTACCTGTCATTCTTCTCGGCTGCACTGGGCGCGCAGTTTCTGCCCCTGGCGGCGATCTCCGGCGCAGGCCTCGCGGCGCTGGTCATTTATCTGCTGGCCTGGAATCAGGGCGCTTCACCCTTGCGCATGGTGTTGATCGGGGTAGGGGTGTCTGCTTTGCTGGCTGCGGTCACCACGTTCATTCTGGTGTTCAGCCCGTTGACCACCACCTTGTCGGCTTATGTCTGGCTGACCGGGAGCGTGTATGGTGCCAGTTGGCCGGAGCCCCGCGCGCTGGCCGGCTGGCTGCTGATGACATTGCCGCTGCTGGCACTGCTCGCCCGTCAGGTGCGCATGCAGCAACTGGATGACGCGCTGGCCCAGGGCATCGGCGTGCGCGTGCAATGGCTGCGCGCCGGTTTGCTGCTGGTGAGCGTCGCACTGGCCGGGCTGGCGGTCGCTTGGGGCGGGGCGATTGCCTTTGTCGGGCTGATCGCGCCTCATATCGCCAAACGCCTGATGCCGCCGGGGTTCGTCGGTCAGGCGCTGATGGCGGCGTTGATCGGTGCCAATCTGGTGATGCTTGCCGATCTGGCCGGACGCACGCTGTTCCTGCCGCTGGATCTGCCCGCAGGGATTTTTGTCGCGGTGCTGGGCACGCCGTTTTTTCTGTACCTATTGATCAACCAGCGGCATTAAGGAATTACGGATGGCGTCAATCGCAACCCACGACCTGACCCTGAGTTACCAGCGGCAGGTGATCATCGACAGTCTTGATCTGCAGTTACCTGCAGGCCAGGTGACCGTGCTGATCGGCAGTAACGGTTGCGGCAAAAGCACCTTGCTCAAATCCTTGGCGCGCCTGCTCAAACCCCAGCAGGGCACCGTGGTGCTCAACGGTGCCGATATCCATCAGAAGTCCACTGCGACCGTCGCGCGTGAACTGGCGATTCTGCCGCAGATGCCCAGCGCGCCGGAAGGCATCAGCGTTCGGCAACTGGTTGCGTTGGGGCGTTATCCCTATCAGAACTGGATGCAGCAATGGTCCGCCGAGGATGAAGCCATGGTCGCACGGGCTCTGGCGCAAACTGGCATGCAGGACCTGGCCGACAGACCCGTCGATGCGCTGTCAGGTGGTCAGCGTCAGCGCGCATGGATCGCCATGACCCTGGCGCAGGATACCGACATTGTATTGCTGGACGAACCGACGACCTTTCTCGATCTGGCTCATCAGATCGAAGTGCTGGACCTGTTGCGCGACCTGAATCGGCAAGAGGGCAAGACCATCGTGATGGTCCTGCATGACCTGAATCTGGCCTGCCGTTACGCCGATCACATGGTCGCTGTCCACGAACGCAGCGCGTTCGCCCAGGGGCGTCCGGCGGATATTCTCAGCGAGGCGCTGGTCAAGCAGGTCTTCGGCCTCAACTGCCGGATCATCGCCGATCCATTCTTTGGTACGCCGCTGTGCATCCCCTTTGGCCGGGAACTGCCGCAATGAGTCTGGCGCAGGCGTTCAGCGAATCCGAATGGGCGTTGCTGTCCGGGGCGCTGCGGCTCAGGCCGGCAGGTGAGCACGATCCGCGCTCACTCCCGGCCCGCGCGCTGCTGGACGACGCAGTCTGCGAGCAACTGCTTGGCGAGCTGGGGCCGGTGATCGGTTCTCCGACCCAGGCAATCACGGCATCATTGCTGGCCAAGCGCTTTTCGTTCCTCAGCACCGGTGCCTGCCTGTACGCGATGTCGGTCTACGACAAGGGCCTGGCTCTGTCGCTGGACAACAGCGTGGTCGAATACGCGCACGATGACGGCCTTTGGACCTCTTCAATGCCTTTGCTCGATACAACGCCAGTGGGCTATGAACCGGGCGCTCGCGAAGTATGGCGTGATCAGGTCGCCACCACTTTGTTCCGCGACCTGCTTCAGCCGCTGTGGGAAACCTTCAACCGTGTCACTGGCATTTCCCGACGCATTTTGTGGGAAAACACTGCGGTACGTGTGTATTCGCTGTACGACAAACGCATGGACAAGGTTGAAGACCCGGCGATCCGGCAGCGCTGTGAAGCCGATTTCGACTGGCTGCTGCATCAGGCCGATCCGGCGTTGTTCGGCCTGACCTACAACCCGCTCAAACACTTCCGCCGTCCACCGGTTGTGCTGGAAGCCGAAGGCAAGAGCATCCGTTTTCGGCGCACCTGCTGCTTCTATTACGACGCCAGCAACCCCGTCGAGTATTGCTCGACCTGTCCGTTACTGAGGCCCAAAAAATGTCGATGAACAAGCAGATCGCACACCGCCAGCAACAACTCAGCGACGCCGTCATAGAGCAATACCGTGACATTGCCGCGTCAACCATTGGCCACCTGACCGACGTGGGTTATCTGCGCGGGATCAGACCGCTGTTCGAGGGTGCCAGGCTGGTCGGCAACGTTGTGACGGTCAAACTGCAGCTGCCCGACGGCAGCATTCTGCGCGACGCACTGCTGAACAGCCTGCCAGGCGATGTACTGGTGATTGAGTGTGTAGGCGACGAGCATTGCGCCTGCTGGGGCGAACTGCGCACCCTGGCCGGGCTGATCAAGGGGCTTGCCGGCGTCATCGTCTCGGGCGCGGTCACCGACGTTGCCGCCTTGCGCGAACATCGTCTTCCCGTGTTCAGCCGGGGAGTCAGCGCAATGACAACGCGCAGTCTCGGGGAAAGCGGCGAGCTCAATGGACTGATCCATATAGGCGGCGTGGAGGTGAGGCCAGGGGACATTGCAGTCGGGGATGATGACGGCGTATTTATCCTGAGTCCGCAACAGGCGAACGAACTGTTACCCGAGTTGCTGGGCAAGGAGAGTGCGGACCGAAAAAGAAGGGAGGAGTTTCTCGGCAGACTGAACGGGGAGAATACGGTCAGCACAACTCGACAGTGAGAATGAAACCTGAAACAGCGCGTTTGATTTGATTCATGAATATAACCACTGTCGACTGATCAATAGTTATAACTTTTGGATCCCACAGTCACAATCGGACAATAGGCAGGCTGTTTTCGTATTAAGTTCGATTGCGCCGCTCAAGATTGCGGTTTTATGACCGATGCAGAGTGCAAACCCAAACTGTTCCGGATAGCCGCAATGTTCAATTCGCATTTGAAAAACACCAATAAGGCATTGGAGCGCCGCCTCGCCATGCTTGAGCAAGCAGGGCAAATCCTCAATCTGGAGACAGTCGCCGTCGTGCTGGATGGCACGGGCAAGGTACAGTCCGTCAACGCGTTGTTCGAGACGGAGATGAGTTACGCGCAAGCAGAACTGGTCGGACGCAATCTGTCTGAGCTGAGCCCGCCGGAACTGAGCGGTGACGTTCACCAGAAGCGCGCATTGACCGCAATTCGCGACGGCAAGCATTTCAGCGGCACGTTGCGCCTGGTCAGCAAGACCGGGGCGAGGGTGTGGCTGAGAACCATTGTCGTCCCGTACAAAAACGAAACCGGCGGCGTCGAGCAGATTACCCTGTACTCGAGTGTTCTGACGCGAACCATTGAAGCCTCCCGCGAGAACGAGGCGCTGGTCAATGCATTGCAACGCTCCACCGCCGTTATCGATTTCACCCTCGATGGCATTGTCATCGGTGCCAATGACAACTTTCTGAAGGCGATGGGTTACGAACTGAATCAGATAAAGGGCAAACACCACAAGATTTTCTGCCTGCCTGAAGAATCCGCTTCTGACGCGTATACCCAGTTCTGGGAAAGACTGCGCCGGGGTGAGTTTATCGTCGATCGTTTTCGTCGAATTGACAAAGGTGGTCGTGATGTATGGCTGGAGGCGTCTTATAACCCGATTACCGATGCCAACGGCAAACTCTATAAAATTGCCAAGTTCGCGACGGTTATCACTGAACAGGTCGAGCGCGAGAAAGCCGTCGCCGAAGCATCGGAAATGGCTTATCAAACCTCCATCGATACTGACAGCAGCGCGCAGCAGGGCCGAAAAGTCATCAAGGACACGCTGCAGATGCTCGGCCAGTTGACCATTTCTATGGAAGAGGCCACACGAGGCATCGAAGCACTGGATTCGCAAAGTCAGGTGATTGGAACAATCATTAAAACCATCAGCGGCATTGCCGAACAAACCAACCTGCTCGCGCTGAACGCAGCGATTGAAGCCGCCAGGGCTGGCGAACAGGGCAGGGGCTTTGCCGTAGTAGCCGATGAGGTGCGCCAGCTGGCCTCTCGCACTACAAAGGCGGCGGAAGAAATCGTAAACGTCGTGAAGACCAACCAGAGCCTGGCTTCAGACGCGGTAGGCGTAATTGTGCGCAGCACCGAACAGGCGTCCGAGGCGCTGGTATTGGCCAACGACGCAGACCGTGTGATTCAGGAAATTCAGCACGGCGCGAACACGGTAGTGCGGGCCGTCAGCCGGTTTGTGGACCAGCGCTCCAGCTAAGTGTGAACAGTCGGGTCGACTCAGGGACGCCAAAAGCGTACTGCCCTGAGTCACTCGCTGAGCAGGCCAACGAACAGGAAAGAACGTTCATCGATAGTGGCAGGGACCTCTGTCTATAAAAGTTTTAAATGAGTGTGTTTTATTCAATCCATGAGCCAGCACTTGTGCGAGGCGCATACTATCAAAATCATCGCACTACGTTGATATCCGGCTAACGATGACCTGTTTATAGCCATTGCACTCGCCGTCCTTTCGAGCACTTTCACTATGCCTTTCCTGCGCAGCCCACAAATGGTTCGTAAGTACCTGTACACCTTGCTGTGGTTTTATGTGTTTTCTATTTTCCTCTTCGCAATCGCGTGGGAGTTCGAACTTGAATCCGTCGCCATGATCGCAATGGGCTTGCCCTATGACGAGGATTTCGAAAATGCCGAGCGCTGGCGTTTTGTATTCACCTCGACCGGCTTTGCAGTGTTGTCGATGGTCATACCGTTCATTCTTCTGAAACGCTTGATGCAACGACTGCACAGTAGCTACAACGACTTGCTCAAGTCACAGGCGCTCAGCGAATCTCTGGCCCGCCACGATCCTTTGTCCGGCTTGCTCAATCGGCGTGTGTTTCACGAGTAACTGGTTGCGCGTCTGCAGCAGCCAGCGACACAGACCGCGGTTTTTCTGATCTACCTGGATAAATTCAAGCTCATCAACGATACCCACGGGCATGCGGCAGGGGACGCGGCCATCTGCGCCGTTGCCGAAAGCCTGCGCGACGCCACTGTCGGGTGGCAGGCTTCCGTTGCGCGACTGGGCGGCGACGAGTTTGGCCTGGCGGTCAGTGGTGACTTCAGTCACGCAGAACTGGCACCGCTCGCTGAAAACATTCTGGCCAAAATTTCGGCATCCAGCGTTGGCCTGCCGCGTGTGGTCCTGAGTGCAACCCTCGGCATTGCCATTGCGCCAATGGACGGCTCAGACCCCGACCTCTTGCTGCAACGTGCGGACAGCGCCATGTACCGCGGTAAGACCAGTGGCCGAGCCAGGTTTCATTTCTATGAAGTCAGCTTCGAGCGCGAGCAGCGCCTGCAGGAACAGTTCGCGCGTGAGCTCACCCTGGCTATCGAAGAGAAGGATATTCAACCGTTCTATCAGCCTATCGTCAGCCTTCCCGAACAACGCCTGGCGGGGTTCGAACTGCTGGCGCGATGGCTGCATCCCGAGCGTGGGATCATCCTGCCGCTTGACTTCATACCCGTCGCCGAACAATCGGGGCTGATCAAACCACTCACCGCGACTCTTTTGCTTCAAGCCTTCGATCAGGCACGCGATTGGCCAAGCGACTTCACGCTGGCAATCAATGTCACCTCACTGATGATCGAAAGTCCGGACTTTCCGGACTGGCTGGCCACCCATGAGTGCGACTTTGCCCAAGGCTACCTGTTCGGACGGCCCTTGCCGTTGGACCAGGTGAAAGAGCTGCTGGCAATGAGTGTTTCCGAAGGGCCGGTCAGGGCGTTGGCGGTTCCTGGCAAATAAGGGGCATGCGCTTCAAGTCAGGCGCTCTCGAACTTCAATGCGGAACTTTGGATTCACCAGAGGCGATGAGAGTCTCTTTAGTACTCGACGCTCAATAAAACTTGCGGCTTTCTGCCAGTGCAGCGAGTTGCGGCGCCCTCGTGAAACTGTGATCGGGATTGGCGCTGATAGCGTCAACGTGAGTGCCTGATGCGGATAAGGTGCCTTATTCAGATATAAGCATTCCTTATTGTCGATGACTCATGGACTATATGCCCATTTGGCTGCCTCTCTGAGGCAAGCGCTCGCATCTGCAGGAGCCCGTGAATGAACATCAAGATTGAGGCGCTGATCGCCCGGAAGATCGGTTTCGCCTCCCACCAGAACGCCGTACCGCTGGTACGTGAATTGAGTATCTGGAACCAGGAAGAAAGCGGTTTTGAAAACCTGACCCTGACGTTAAGCACCGATCCGGATTTCGTAGAGAGCCGCACTTGGCGTATAGACCGCATTCATGCAGGTGATCGCCTCAACATTTCCGAGCGTGATATCAAGCTTAACGCAGGTTATTTGTCCGGGCTGACTGAAAGCCTTAGCGCTGACGTGGTGATGCGCTTGTCCCAGGGCGACAATGTACTCGTCGAGCAGCGCTTCCCGACAGAACTGCTGGCGCGCACAGAATGGGGCGGCTTGAGCGCCATGCCGGAGTTGCTTGCGGCTTTCTGCATGCCCAATGATCCGGCGGTCGATCGCGTACTCAAAGCGGCCTCACAGGTTTTGCGGCGCGCGGGCAAGAAAGATGGCATTGACGGCTATGAAAGCAAGTCGCGCACGCGAACCTGGGAGCTTGCCTCTGCCATTTGGTCCGGAGTGTGCAGCTTTCAGTTGAGCTATGCATTGCCCCCGGCCAGTTTTGAGCAACAGGGCCAGAAGGTCCGGCCTCCGAGTGTGGTTCTGGAAAACGGCGTGGCGACCTGCCTGGACACTGCATTGCTGTTTGCCGCGGCTTTGGAGCAGGCGGGCTTGAACGCTCTGCTGATCATGACCAAGGGACACGCATTCGCAGGCGTCTGGCTGCAGCCTCAAGAGTTTTCCCAATTGTTGACCGATGAGGCGTCGGCAGTACGCAAACGCCTGGATCTGAAGGAAATGGTGGTATTCGAAACCACCCTTTCTACACAGACACCTGCGCCGGGCTTCTCCCAGGCCATTGCAGCCGCCGAGCGGCAACTCGATGATGAGCAGTTCATCATGGCCATCGATTTGCACCGTGCCCGGATGCAGAAGATTCGTCCGATGGCGCTCGTCTCAGTAACCGAGGGATCGGATGAGACAGCCGATGCTCCACCCACTATTGAAGGGCTGGAGGAGGCTCCGGCACTTCCGGGGTTCGATGTCGAAATTAACACGGATAGTGAAGGTCCAGCGGGCAAGCTGACGCTGTGGCAACGCAAGCTGCTGGATCTGACGACCCGCAACCGTCTCCTGCATCTCCCGGACAGCGCAAAAGGCGTACGCCTGTTGTGCCCTGATCCGGCAGCGCTTGAAGACCTTCTCTCCAGTGGCCAGCGAATTCGCGTGTTGCCGGTGCCTGACCTGAAAAGCAGTGGCCGGGATGTGGCCCTGTACGAGCAGCAGAATAATGAGAACCTGGTCGACGAAGTTGCTCGTCAGGCGCTTGCTCGTGGTGAAGTGCTCGCCACTCTGGAAAAGGTAAAACTTGAAGCAACCCTGATTGATCTGTTCCGCAAGGCGCGTAGCGATCTGGAAGAGGGCGGTGCAAACACACTGTTTCTGGCCATTGGTTTTCTCAAATGGAAGAAGAGTGCAGACGACCCTAAAGCCTATTCCGCGCCCCTGATTTTGCTGCCAGTAAAACTTGAACGCAAAAGTGCCTTGTCCGGGGTGACGCTCAGTCTTCTTGATGAAGAACCGCGTTTCAACCTGACGCTGCTTGAATTGCTGCGCCATGACTTCGAGTTGGTAATTCCCGGACTGGACGGCGAACTACCCAGTGATGAAAGTGGCATTGATGTGACGGGTATCTGGAACCTGGTGCGGCGAGCAGTGCGTGACGTGCCAGGTTTCGAGGTGAGTACCGAACTTGTGTTGGGCACCTTCTCATTTGCCAAATACCTGATGTGGAAAGACCTGAATGCCAACGCAGCACAGCTGCTGCAAAGCCCTTTGGTCAAGCATTTGCTGGATCCCTCTGAGGGAGATGAGGGCTTCTCCGGTTCAGACGAGTTTCCCAGACCAGAGCATCTGGACTCGTCAGTAACGCCCGCCATGCTTTTCGCCCCGTTGCCGGCCGACTCTTCACAGTTATCTGCCGTGGTGGCATCTGCCGGTACTCATAGTTTCGTCATGGATGGGCCTCCGGGAACCGGTAAGTCGCAAACCATTGCCAACATGATTGCCCACAATCTGGCCTTGGGCCGCCGCGTACTGTTCGTGGCAGAGAAGCGTGCGGCACTGGACGTGGTTTACCGTCGCCTGGCAGAACAGGGGCTGGGCGAGTTTTGCCTGGAGCTGCACTCAAGCAAGACCTCTAAAGTTGAAGTACTCAAACAACTGGACCGCGCCTGGGATGTCAGCGATGCGTTGAGCCCGGAGGAGTGGGAACGTGAAGCCACTCGTTTGCAGACGCTGCGCTCGCGACTCAACGAACTGGTCGAGGTACTGCACCGACGCTGGAGCAACGGGCTCTCCCTGCATCAGGCGATTGGTCGTGTGGTTCGTGATCATGGCCCTCAAACACCCAGGCTGACCTGGCCATCAGACACGCAACATGATGCAGCCCAGTACAGCCAGTTGCTGGACCTTTCGCGTCGGTTAGGCTTGAACGGTGATGCCGCACGTAATCTGTCAGGCAAATTCGGCGCTCTGGCGCAGACCCAGTGGTCGAACGCCTGGCAGGCACACATTGCGAATGCCGCACGTGAGTTGCCGCAGGCCCTTGACGCGCTGAATGCCTCGAGTGAAAAGCTTCTTGGCCTTATGCACCTTGACTTGCCTGTAGCTGAAGTGGCGCAGGTTCAGCACCTTGACGAACTGACGACTCTGGTCGTGGAGTCCTATGGCCTGAACCTCTCGTTCGCTTTTGCACCCGATGCTGTAGCGCGTATCGAAGCAGCCCGGCGCGCGTGCCGGTTAATCGAAAGCTATCGAGAGCTTGAAGAAGGTCTTTCGCTGGATTATGCAGACGAAGCCTGCCGTCGCATTCCCGTTGAGGCGATGCGCAGCGAATGGCGAGATGCCGAAGGAAAGTTCTGGTTCCTGGCGACTATCGCCAAGAAAAAGGTCGCGAAGAAACTGGCCTCTTCAGGTGGCGCAGCAGGCCTGCCGGACACACTTGGCGACCTGGCAATTTTCGAGCGCCTGCACGCGCAACTGAACGAACTGGATACATTAGCTGGAGGCCTGCAGTCGATCCCGGGCTGGCAGGGCCTGAGCAGTGACGTGTCACAGATATTTCGTGCAGCCTCAATGGCTGAAAACCTGCGTGGGCTGATGAGCGGTCTGGCCCAATCACCGGACCACCTCATTTCATTGCGCAGCGCCGTCGCGCGTCTGATCGTTGAGGCAAATGAAATGTTGGCGCCGGGCGGGCAAATCGGCGCAGCGCTATCGGCTTTGCAACAGGCTTTGTCTCGCTATGAAGACGCCGCTCGACTGTTTGCCGAATTATCTGCAGCCGGTACAGACACACAACCAAGCGTTGGCGCGTTGCGGGCTACTTCACTCTCGATCCAGCAACACGAGGAGCAACTCAAGGCATGGTGCGATTGGTGCCGGGTTCGCGAGCAGGCGGGTGAGGCTGGTTTGGCAAGTCTGGCCCGTGCGCTCGAGACAGGGAGTCTGTCACCTGCAGCAAGCGAAGAAACCTTCGTCACGGCCTATGCTCATTGGTTCGCTACGCAGGGTATAGACGGCGAACCTCTGTTGAGGAATTTCGTGGCTGCCGAGCACATGAGCGACATTGCGGCGTTCGCTCGTCTGGACGACGAAATGGCCAAACTGACGGTGCGTTACATCCGGGCCAGACTGTGTGGCTTGATCCCCTCCAAAAATGACATACCCAAAAGCAGCGGCTTTGCCATTCTCAAACATGAATTGCAGAAGTCCCGCCGGCACAAACCTGTCAGACAACTGGCCGTCGAGATGGGCGACGCGCTGAATCGCCTGGCCCCTTGCATGCTGATGAGCCCGCTGTCGATTGCGCAATTCCTGCCCGCCGATCAACCGCCCTTCGATCTGGTCATTTTCGACGAGGCTTCGCAGATTGCTCCATGGGACGCAATCGGTTCGATAGCTCGCGGCAGGCAAGTCGTTATCGCAGGTGACCCGCGTCAAATGCCGCCGACGAACTTCTTCAACCGTGGCCCGAATGCCAGCGACGACGATACCGCGCAAGACATGGAAAGCATTCTGGACGAATGCCTTGGAGCAGGGGTGCCGAGCCACAGTCTGAGCTGGCACTACCGGAGTCGCCACGAAAGCCTGATTGCCTTCTCCAATCATCGTTACTACGACAGCAATCTCATCACCTTCCCGGCCGCAGAGACCCGTGCAAGTGCTGTGGAGTGGCGCCGGGTTGACGGTGTTTATGCAAAAGGCAAAGGGCGCTACAACCAGGCTGAAGCCGAAGCCATCGTCAGCGAGACAGTCAAGCGCCTTACCGATCCTGCGTTCGTGGCTGCTGGCCATTCGATCGGTATTATCACGCTCAACTCTGATCAGCAAAAACTGATCAATGATCTGCTGGACAACGCCCGCAAGCAGTACCCAGAGATCGAGCCTTTTTTCCAGGACACACAGACCGAGCCGGTTGTCGTGAAGAATCTGGAAACAGTCCAGGGTGATGAGCGCGATCTGATCATGCTCGGGATAGGCTATGGCCCGACCGAGCCGGGTGCGCAGGTCATGTCCATGAACTTCGGCCCCCTCAACAAGGACGGTGGCTGGCGCAGGCTTAACGTGGCGATCACACGGTCCCGCCGGGAAATGCTGGTGTTCTCATCCTTTGATCCGTCGATGATCGACCTGAACCGCACCAACGCCCGTGCAGTCCGGGATCTGAAGCATTTCATAGAATTCGCCCAGCGCGGACCAAAAGCCCTGGCCGAGGCGGTACAGGGCTCGGTCGGTGGTTATGACTCGCCGTTCGAGGAAGCAGTCGCTCAAGGGCTACGGCGCCTCGGTTGGCAAGTGGTGCCGCAGATTGGTGTGTCGCGTTTCCGCATTGACTTGGGAATCGTTCACCCTGACCGCCCGGGTGACTATCTGGCGGGTGTCGAATGCGATGGCGCTACCTATCACAGCGCTGCCACTGCCCGCGATCGGGACAAGGTCCGCGGCGCAATTCTCAGTGGCCTCGGCTGGAACCTGGTGCGGCTATGGTCCACGGAATGGTGGGTAGACAAGGAAGGTGCATTGCAGAGGCTGAACGCAGCGTTGAATGATCTTTTGGCGCAGTCCCGGGAGGAGACAGCAGACCCACTAAACGAACAGCCAACGCCCCGCTGACGGGGCGCTAAAGCGCCCGCCGAAGCGTGATCCGGGTCAATTCCGAAGGTTTGCCAAGACGAATGGCAAACCCCGGCCAGAGTGCGGTGCCGTTGTTGACGTACAGTTGCATCCCGCCCACATCATAAAGCCCGGATACGAATCCGCCGTTGGCCAGGGCCAGCAGCCAGTGAATGCCAAAGATCATGCCGCCATGGGTATGTCCGGAGAGTTGCAGCGCTATGCCGTGGGTCGCTGTTTCCTCGGCGTTTCTGGGTTGATGGTCGAGCAGGATGATCGGTGTGTCTTTCGCGATGCCTGCTATGGCTTTCTGCAGATCTGGCGCAGGGAAACCGGTTTTCGGCGCCGTGACGTCGGTGACGCCGGCCAGAGCGATGCGTGCACCGTCGCGCTCGATCAGCGTGTGGCTGTTGGCCAGAGGGATCATGCCCAGTGAGACGAAGTGCTGCATCCACGCCTGGTTATCGAAAAAGTACTCATGGTTGCCGGGGATGACGTACACGCCATCCGGCGCGCGCAAATCGCGCAGGGCCTCGATATCCTGCTTCCGGTTGCTTAGCGATCCATCAATCAGATCGCCGGTGATGACGATCAGGTCAACCCCCAGCGCATTGGACTGCTGCACCACCGCCCGGGTCCAGGGCGCGTCGAACAGACGGCTGATGTGCATGTCCGTCAGTTGCAATACCTTGTAGCCCTCGAATTGCGAAGGCAGGTTTTTAATCGCGATCTGGATGTCTTTCACCGGCGGCACGCGCACGGCCTGCTGGACGCCTATGGCCGCCAGCACCAGGGCCGCCACACCGATGACGTAGCGCAGATTGGCCGGAATGCTCAGCGTCTGCCGGCGTACCAGCATCGTCAGCACTGTGCCGATGTCGACGATGATTTGCAGCACCGCAAGCAACAGGATCGCGCCGAACGCCCAGTTGAACAGCATCACGATGTAGCGTGGAAATTCCGGCGAGAACACGCTGCCGGAGGAAAATCGGCAATACAGGTGGTATTGCGAGGCAAGGACAAGCAGCACCGCAACGGCGATTTTCGCCGATAACGCCCAGGGCATCGGCCATAGGAATCGGGCGATGACGTACAGGCAGGGCAGGCTGAACATGACATGAAACATTAACGTGCTCCGTTGGCGATATCGATGATGTGAATAACTGCGTCAACGGCACGGGCAGTAATAAGGTCGATCTGGCCCTGCTGAACGACTTCCGTTGCAGGGTATTGTGGAGCAGGGATGCTGAAGGTCATGGTGCCGAGGCGGAATGCCGATACGGGCAGACCGTGCTGCCAAGTTTCTTGCAACGCGCGCCGATTGTCGAGCTGGCGTGCCTTTGCCGGCACTGCACGGCTCGAAACCGGTCTGAAACCGTCGTTTGATTGCAGCTGTCAGGCGGCGCTCGACGGCTTATCCCTGCCGCGCGCCATCTCTCGAAACAGGCGGGGCGACATACCGAATGTCGATTTGAAGTGCCTGCTGAAATGCGAACTGCTGCCATAGCCCCAGGCATAGGCGATATCGGTCAGTGAACGATGGGCATGCTCATTGCTGCGCAGTTCTTCGGCGCAACGCGACAGGCGTCGTTGCCAGATATATTCACTGACCGTACAACCCTGTTCCACCTGGAATGTCCTGTGCAGGCTGCGCACCGAACACTGTTCGACGCTGGCGATGCGCTCCACAGTCAGGTCCCGGTCGGCAAGGTGACGTTCAATATAAGCTTTGAGGCGATTCTGTTTGAACAGACGGAAGTCATGGGTGAGTTGCTTTTCTTCGTCTTTGTTTTTGAACACATTATCCAGTACCCCGACAATGCTATCGCCGATCAGGCGTGCCGAATGGCTGTTGAGCAAGGGATACTGGCCATACGCATCATTGATCAAGTGGCTCAGGATTCTTCCCAGGCCAGTGCGCCCGTTAAGGTGCACGTCTACGTTGGCCGCAAGCCGATCATCTGTGCCCTCGAGCAGCAGAATGAAATGCTCGCAGCCTTGCATGCTGGTGACACTGAAAGGTTTGCCACAATCGACCAGGAGCATGTCGTCAGGCGCCAGCACGCTGTGCTGCAGACCTTGCTCTACATGGCTGACGCCCGCAGTCTGCAATATCAGCATCCGCGGAGTGTCGACCGCGTTGACCGCGTTGCTCAGGTGACGCGAATAGCGGTGGGCGCTGGCAGTCATCCGGCAGAAACGCAACGGGCCGAGGTCGCCGTACTCCAGTCGCCCCTGAAAGTCGCGGTCATTGAGGGGTTCGATGAAGGTCGACTCCAGGCGCCTTATATAATCCGGCGTACGCCCAAGGTGCTCACTCATGAACTCCTTCCACTTCATCAGGCGTTCGGAGCACACCAGCTGTTCGGTGGATGCACAGGCCAGATTGTTCATAGGCTGCCTCTCTTCTTGTTGTAGTTTTCAGTTGAACGAGCAACGGTCGTTGCCCGCCCACTCATCAATGGGCCCGGTTCAGAACGGATAGTGATGGCTGCCTGCTTTCCAGGTGACCCAATGGGCACGCGTGAACTCATCCACTGCGTATTGACCATTGAATCTGCCGAGGCCGGAATTCTTTTCCCCTCCGAAGGGCGCATTGGGCTGGTCATCGATCGTGATGTCGTTGATATGTGTCATGCCAGCAACAATACCGCGCGCGAAGCTCAAGCCTCTCGCCATATCACGGGTAAACACGGCGCTGGCCAGACCGTATTCGCTGGCATTGGACAACTGCAGCGCATGCGCTTCATTTTCGGCAATCAGCAGCGGCAGCAGGGGGCCAAACGTCTCGTCGCGTGCCAGCGCCTGATCAGCGCCTACTTCACCGAAAACGTGCGGTGGCAGCACCAGCCCTGATGCCTGGCCACCTTGAAGGCATTTGAGACCGGCATGCTTGGCCAGATCGATCTTGCTTAGCAGACCTTCAAGCTGGCTCTGGTTGATGACCGGCCCGATCACGGTATCTGCCTCGGCCGGATCACCTGTTTTCAGGTTGCGCACACGTTCTACCACACAGGCCGCGAAGTCCGCATAACGAGAGCGATCAATGATGACCCGGTTGACGCTCATGCAGATTTGCCCTTGATGCAGGAAGCGGCCGACCACTGCGGCGTGCGCCGCTATCTCGATATCCGCGTCATCCAGGACCACCAACGGCGCGTTGCCTCCCAGTTCCAGGGCCACGCGCTTGATGTGCTTGCCGCCGGTTGCGATGCGGCCGACATTACGACCCACGTCTGTGGAACCGGTAAACGAAATCAGGCTCGGGACAGGATGCTCGACGAACGCATCGCCAATTTCCGAGCCTGCACCCACCACCACATTGAGCGTGCCGTCAGGGAAGCCGGCCTCTTCGAACAGGTGCGCTATCAGCAGACCGCCGCTCACTGCGGTATCGCTGGCAGGTTTGAGCACTACGGTATTACCCAGCGCAAGTGCCGGCACTACCGAGCGCAAACTCAGAAACAGCGGAAAGTTCCAGGGACTGATCACGCCGACCACTCCCAGCGGTTCACGAAAGACAAAGCTCTGTTGGCCGGGCTTGTAGCTGGTCAGGATCCGGCCTTCGACCTGCGTGGGCAATGTCGCGCACTCATGGACCATGCGCAACGTCGATTGCAACTCTATGCTGGCTTTGATACGCGTACTGCCGGACTCGCGGATCAGCCACTCGATGATTTCTTCGCTACGGCTCTGGATAACGTTCGCCAGCCCTTCGATGAAGGCACTGCGCTCTGTCGGCTGTAACTGTGCCCAGGCAATCTGTGCGTTGTGCGCAGCGAGGTACGCGTCATCCAGGTCCGCGACTGAAGCCAAAGGCATTCCCAGCAGTAGCTCACCATTGAAAGGGTTACGATCCTCGAGCCGCCGGGTCGAGCGGCCGGTGCGCCAGGCACCCTTGATGTACTGGTCGCCGGCTATGGCATATGGGGCGGGCTGTGCAGCGTTCATGATTTTTCCTTTCGAAAAAAGAGGGGCACGTCAATCAGGGAATTCGAGGCTCTGTGGCAGCGCTCAACTTCTGATCCAGGCGCGCCCCCAGGAATTAAGGGTGTACTCTTCCTGCGGCCAGACACCGGGTTCGCGGGAGGCATCGGTCACCTCAAGCTCGGCCGAAAACTCCAGCCGGTTGCGATCGGCATCGACCACCATGAAGAACAGGTTGTTGCCCGGCCCATGTCGTCCTGGACCGAAGAAGATCGTTATGCGTTCCCTGGCGAAGCGGTCGCCCCAGTCACGAATATCGTTCCACTCGTTGGTTTCGTAGCAATGGTGATCCCATTCATTTTTTGACCCGCGAAAAAACGCCAATGTGTGGTGCTCATCGTCGGAACGCAGAAAGCAGGTCGTCAGGTGCCCAGTCTGCTCGTCCACAACGTTATCCGACACGGTGAACCCGACCGTGTTGACGTAGAAGTCGATCATGGCCTCCAGCTCGGTGGTCTGGAACACAACGTGTTGCAGGCGGCCTGGCATGCCATCGCGAGCAACCTGGGAGGTGTCACGAGATACACCGAACAGCGTCTGTCGGCCCTGAGGGTCACGAATCATGAACGCTCCCGATTCAAGTAGCGGCGAATCGATATCTTCGACAACACAGCCATTGCCACTCAGACGAGCGCGCAGTGTTTGCAGATGTTCCTGGTTATCCAGTGCAAAGGCTGCGGCAAGCAGGCCGCTGTGGTCAGCAGGCGATACCAGCATCGCACGTTGCGGACCGGTCAATAGCCAACTGCCATCAGGCTGCGCGAGGCTGTCCATGTCCAGCATGCGACGATAGAAGTCGACTTGTTGCTGCGGTTCCTTGCTCGCCAGGTGCAGGTAGCAAAGGCGGGCAGGTGTAGACGTCTGGAGTGTTTGCATAACCACCTCGTATCGTGATCGGTTCAGGGAAAGACAGGAGTAACGCTTGACTCAAGTTCGCCATCCTTGGGGGTAGCGATTCCAAACAACGATTGCAGAGATTCGGCGGTTTGAACCTCTGAAGACGTGTCGAAGATTGCGGCGATATAGCGATCCGGTCGCAGCAGCAATACGCTGGTTGAGCCACCGAGTATTTCGCTGAGCAGACCTTCGCTGTCCTGAAGCACATCGCAGCCAGCTATGCAGGGTATGGCGCCAGCGTTTTGCGCAAGTATCAGAATGCGTTTGGCCTCAAGACGGTCCCACAGGCCGTGCCTGAGCTCATCAAAACAATGATGCGCTGCATCGCCGTACTGAATCAGGGCGAACCCCGTGCCAATGACGTCGTCGAGCAGACGCAAAAGCTTATGTCTGTCCATTAGCATCGGTTGGGGGAACATGTGTCCACAGCTCAGTTTCCCGGCTTGCCCCTCAGTCAGAACCAGGCCCTTGATAAAGCGGGGCTTGGGCTTGAAGCGCATTTGCAGGAAGTAGTCGCGCAACGGTGGGAAAAGGCCGATCAGCGAAAAAGCAGCGCTGATGATGCGAGCACGAAGCACGGTGGCGGGGGCCATGACGACACCCAGATTCAAGGCCAGCCGGATCAATGCCCAGGCGTGCTCGCGTCGCTCGCTTTCGTAGGACGAAAGGGCGGTTTCGGCCAGTTGTCCTTTCAGGACACCGATCAGCTTCCAGCCCAGGTTGTGGGCATCGCGTACACCGCTATTCATGCCTTGGCCGGCGTAGGGCGGCGTGAGGTGCGCAGCGTCCCCGGCAAGAAATACCCGGCCTGACTGCCACTGGCTTGCAACTCGTGCATGGAAGGTGTACACCGTCTTGCGCACGATGGACACCGCGGCATCGCCCTTGAAGGGGCGTAGCAGGGCACTCAGAAACGAGTCGCCAAGTGCCTGAGCATCCGTTTCTTCAGGCTTGAGGAGAAACTCGAAGCGACGAGTATGCTGAGGTCCTGGAACATCCACGACGGGGCGTCGTGCGTCGCAATACACGCGGGTCTGCCAGAACGGATCGTTGTCCTGATCGGTGTCGACAACAAGCCACCGAGAGGAAAAACTGGAACCGACCATGCCAATGCCGAGTTGCTTGCGAACCGGGCTACGGCCGCCGTCACAGGCAATCAGATAATCTGCACTGATTTCAAGCGTCTCGCCTTCGGCATCACGGACACGTGCGCAAACACCTTTGTCGTCCTGATGAAACTCCAGCAATTCATGGCCGAACAGCACTTTCGTGCTGGGGAACCGTTCGAGACCTGCCTTCAGGGTTCGCTCAAAAATCGGCTGGCGAAAAGCGTTGCGCTTCGGATATCCGTACAGCTTGCCGGTCGGTTCGACCTTGCCGAAACAGCGGCCACCGGGACGCGTGAAATAATGTACGCCGTAGCCCGAAACTACATCACGCAACACCTCTTCGCCCAATCCGATGGCCTGCATGGTGCGTAAGGACTCGTCATCGATGGAAACTGCGCGAGGTTCGGTCACCGTGCCGGGTTTGCGATCGATGATGCAGGTCTTGATGTCTGCCTGACCCAACAGGTTGGCCAGGGTAAGCCCTGTGGGGCCTGCACCGATGATCAGTATCCGAGCGCTAAAGTGTTTTAGGGTTGTCATTGTTATTCCCTGTTCGGCCGGCTCAGCCCTATGGCTGCGGACGGTTGGCGAGTTCAACCATCAGTTGTGAAAGATTCTGTGCCAGGGTCAGAATCTGCTGTCCCTGAGCCCCTTCCAGATCGCTGTCGCGTTCCTCAACCGGGCGTACGCAGCTGATGCTGCCGACGACTTTGCCATCGCCGTCGAAGACCGGTGCAGCGAGGCCGTAGACACCTGCATCCACCTCGGCTGCGCTGGCGACATAGCCCTGACGACGCAGTTGCTGCAGCGAACGGCGAAACGCTTCCCAGGTCTGGCCGAGGTTGCTGGCGCGTACCTGCTCCGGTTTCTCCAGAAACAGCTGGCTATGCTGGCGCGATGTCATGTTGGCGAGAATGGCCTTGGAGGTCGCGCCCAGAAACAAAGGTCGCGGTGTGCCTCGCGCGTAACTGACTTCGCTGAACAGCTCGCCGTACTGGTGAATGCAGACGACCTGATCCTTGAACAGTCGGCAGATCAGCCAGACCTGCCGTTCGCTCCAGCGCGGAAATGTGGTTTGCAGCGATTGCGCTGCACGCACCAGAGGATCGCTGAGTCGCAACTGACGATCCCAGGTAATGATTCGTGCACCCAGCGCGTAACGCCCGGCCTCGACCTGAAACAACAGGTTTGCTTCAGCCAGTTCACGCACATAGCGGTAGATGGTCGAACGGGTAAAGCCCAATGCGACACCCATGTCGTCGACCGCCCAGATCGGGCTCTCTTCGGTAAACAGATCGAGCACCCGCAGCATGCGCTCAAGGCTTGAGCCTTTGGCGTCGGCATTCTGATCAGCTAGTGGTTCGGATGAACTCATGGCTTATTGCTCATCCACAATGCTGTTGCACAGAACACCGATTCCGGAAATCTCGATTTCCACCTCATCACCAGGTTTCATCCAGACCGGCGGCTCACGGAACGCACCAACGCCTCCTGTGGTGCCACTGACAATTACGTCGCCGGGAGCCAATTCGGTGAAGGTGGAGCAATACTCGATCAGCTTGCGCACATCGAAAATCATGTCGCTGGTGTGGGTCTGTTGCATGACTTCACCGTTCAGACGGGTAGTCAGCTCCAGATTCTGTGGATCACCGATCTCATCGCGGGTGACCAGCCAGGGACCGAAACTCCCGGTCCGGGGAAAATTCTTGCCTGGAATGAACTGAATGGTGTGCTTCTGCCAGTCACGGACACTGCCGTCGTTGTAGCAGGCATATCCGGCAACGTAGTCGAGCGCATCGGCCTGCCCGATATGACGCGCTGTTTTCCCGATAACGATGGCCAGCTCGCCTTCAAAATCCAGCTTGTGTGACGCCTTGGGGCGGACGATGGCTTGCAGATGCGCAGTCTGACTGTCAGCGAAACGCGTGAAAATCATTGGGTAGGTGGGTGTCTCGCGGCCGGTTTCCCGCACATGCGTGGCGTAGTTGATGCCAATGCACAGCACTTTGCCAGGATTAGGAATAACCGGCAGGAACATCACCGCTGTCAACGGAATGCGCGGAAGACCCTCCAGCCTGACACTGTCAAGCTCGCGGAAGTGGCCATTGGCGATGGCTTGCTTGAGATCACTCCCCAAAGACGGCTTGAGCGTCTCCAGATCAATCACCTGGTCGCCTTCGACGATGCCGTAAGTGTTGCGACCTTGAACGATAAAGCTCACGAGTTTCATGGAGTCTCCTTGATAGATGGATGCCTGTGCTGCAATGAGTCTCAATCTAGACCTGCAATTAAATCCTGTAAAGTGGGATTTTTGTATAAATCCTGTATTTAGACATAAGCATTAAAAACCCTGATGCTCGGTTTCCAGCCATGAAACGCTCACGCAGGCGCGCGCCTCAGCAAGGAGGCTGATAGCGACAAGCGTGAACATCTATACGGCGTTGAGGAACGCCGTCATGGCCCGGCGGCCGTCACGCGCCAATTTCAACCTGGCACCCAGCACCCATGCAGTGACATGCGCATACGGAACGGAATCCGGATCCGCGCAATTGGCCCGCCTTGCATGTCACGGGTGTCCAGAACCACCAGCTCGTTGCGTGCCTCGGCGATGAGGTTGAGCAGGGCGACGACATAACCATCTGCTTCATCCGCGTGAGGCGAACGGGGAATGAAGATCGGTTCCTGAAAGCATCCGCTGTCGCCGGGAAACCACGCATCGGTCACGCCGGTTGTCAGGTTCAGGTGGGCCAGCAGATTGAAGAACTGAAAGGGCATCGGTCCATTCGAGGCGTTGTAAGGGCGCTCTGGATCGAAGGCCAGCAGTATGCCGTGCTCATATTTACGGCCGATATAGCGGTCGTCACACCTGGGGAACTCGCACGGGTAATCGTTCAGCGGCTGTGGCTGGACATCTTCGCAGGGGCTGTTCAGATCGAAGGTCCAGCGCATCAGACTCGCCGCCAGGGTCTCTGGCGGTGGAACGTAGCCATCAGCCTGAGGGAAAAAGTAGAAGATGTTGCCGCCTGTGACCGGCATATCGACATAGACTTTTCCGTCTTCGTCGAATGCATTGAGGGTATGGCCTTGAAATCCCTGGGTGGGCCCTCTGAACCAGCGAACATCGCTGGCTTGACCATAGCGAGGCAGTACGGCAAAAAGTTGCGGAAGATCGGGCTGCCACTGGAAGTGGGGGCCGCCTTTCTTCATCCGTTCCACGTCGACCGTCAGCGGGATCAGCGGGAATACCACATAGTGCTCGGTGACCGCAAAGTCATGAACCATGGCTGCGTAGGGCGCCTGAAACCAGATTTCGTGGAGCAGTTTGCCCTGCGCAGAAATTTCGAAATAGGCCAGGTCAGGCGTACCGTCGCCCTTGGCTTCGTAGCTGAACGCCAAGAGGTTGCCGGTTGCCGGATCGAGCTTGGGGTGAGCAGTGAATGTCGCCGATGTGATCTGCCCTTCGAAATTCCACTCGCCCAGTGTCTCCAGCGTTTCCGGGTTCAAGGCCCACGGCATTGCATCTTCCTTGAAGGCCAGCAACATACCGTTATGCGGCATGACCGTGGTATTGGCCGTCGTGTTGTTCTGCGCCGCGAGCGGATCATTGGTATAGGTGTTTCGATACACACCATTCAGCGAGCGGCCTTCGCGGCGCTGGGCCAGCAACCGGTCGGTTTTTACATAGCGACGGCGCAGCGACACCTTGCCGTCGGCGAAGTAGAAGCCACTGACCATGCCGTCGCCGTTGAAAAAGATATCGGTGCCGAGCATGGGTGGGTATTGATGGTCCGGGGCGACCTGATAAAAGGTCCCGCATATCGAGTCTGGAAGGGCACCTTCAATCTCAAGGTCATTGACGTCGGCTTCTACGCGACTGGGGGTGTAAAGCGCGCCGGAAAACTCGGGCGTTCGGGGGAATAGGCTGGTCATTGGTCAATCTCGCTACTGTCTGGTTGATTTTTCTGGCCACGGTCAGTCAGGCAGACTGCGGGTATAGCCTGGGTGTGGCGGGTTTGATCTCTCGACGAACGCGAGCGACGACCATGCACGAAATGATCAGCGCGATCAGGTACGCAGAGCCCGCCAGCCAGCCGACGGCTCGGAAATGACCCTCGCCGACGACCAGCGCGGCACCGAAAGGTCCCAGGCCCTGGCCGATGAAAATGGCCGCATTGCCCAGCCCGGCCAGTCGTCCGGAGGGATCCAGCTCAGCCGCCATTGAAAGCAGATAGGGCAGACTGAAAAACCACACCATGTGGATCAGGCAGGCAGTGACGGCGAAAGCGATTGGCGTATTGCCATAGACCATGACCAGAGTCGCCAGCAGCGCTGTGCCAAAACTCAATAATTGCGGAAAAAGCAGCCCCAGACGCCGCCCGATCAGGCCCGCAAGACCGGCCCCGAGGGCGCCGGCGAGGATGCTTCCGCCGAGAATTCCGCCTATCTGCTGTGGTTCAAGACCGATGCTTTTGCCGATGCGCTCCTGATACACCCAGAGTGCGGAATGGCCGAAGAACAGCAGGGCAAACAACATGATCAACAACAGCGACGTCCATCCGAAGGGACGTTGCGGACCATTGGCCTGACGACACGCTTCAGGGTAGCGTCTCGGCACTCTGAAACATGCCAGAAGCGCGACGGCACTGACGGCGGCCAGCAAATAAAAGGCGCCATTTACGCCGGACATCTGCAGGATCGAAGGCATCGAGGTGACCAGCAGCATGCCCCACAGCAGGTTGCCGATATTGATGACGGCGAATGTCGCATCCTTGGCAGCACGCAACGCTGCGGTGGCATAGACGACCGCCATGACTGCACCGCCGCTCGCGCCGCAGATCACCCGGCAAATGAGCAGCCCGGTGTGGCCGTGCAGTTGAGTGCTGGCCAGATTGCCCGCTACCAGCACAACCAGCGCGATCAACGCGAAGTGGCGTCGATCCACGCTCGCCATGAACATCGCGCTTGTCCCGCAGGCTATCGCCATGGCAATCAGCTCCGCAGCGAAAATGCTGCCGATTGCGTTCAGCGGTAGCCCCAATTGGTCTATCAGCGCGCCCCCCAGAATGGGCTGGATCTGCAGGGTACCCAGAGAAATGACCATCATCAGGCAGATGGCAGCCAGGGATTGTTTGCTGTCTATCGAATCGAGTGCGTTCATCAAGCATCACCTTTACAAGAGTGCCGCCCACCGAACATGGGCGGACACGGACATCGGTCAGAACGTGTGAACGTAACGAACCTGCACCATGTAATCCGCGCGCGAGCGGTTCTCGACGCCGGTCTCTTTGTAGGTATTCAGCCAGAACGCCTGCGGTTCGCTTATTTTCCAGAACAGACCAGGTCCGATGCCGAGGACTTTTTCCCGGGAGTCGCTCAAGCGGCTGCCGTTGACCTGATCATCCGATATCTGCCTGAAGTAGTAGCCGTTGATGCCGACGGAAACCTTGGGGAACACTTCATACGACGCGGTGAAGTTGGCCCACGCAGACTGGCCTGACTGCGTATTGCGCACTGCCTGTCCGTCGAAAAACTGCTGCGAACTGCTCGCCGGGTCGTCGTTCTTGAAGTTGTACAGGTAGTTGAGACGCCAACTCATTTCCCAGCGCGGCGCAGGCATCCAGGTGGCCGCCCAGTAGGGGTTCAGAGAGAAATGATTGGAGCCAGGGTTCAGGTCTTTGTGCTTGTCGTATTTGCCCGTGGGCACGATGGTATCGAAAGCCACACGCTGGACGAAAACCGGCCTTCCCTGGGCGTTGACTATGGGGTCGAACTGCACCTGGGGCCCAACCGTTACGTCCCCCAGTCCCGCACCGTTGTCCTTGAGTATGGCGCCGTTGTTACCGAAGTCACCGTCCAGAGAGACCACCGGCACCAGCAGACTCCAGCCCAGGTGCGCACCGCCGCCAATGCTCTCCGGCGAGTAATAGCTCAACTGATTGATCATCGTGACAACATTGATCTTCGGGTCGTCGAAGGCGCTGTTGTCCTTGCCGCCGTTGGTTCTGATGCTGCTTGCCGTGCTGAACTTCAGATAGGTCTGGTGCGTCAGGCCAGGCGGTCCGGCAAAACCGTCGTAAAAGCTCGTGCCGCCCAGATTGATACCGCTGGGCTGACTGACCGAGGGCGGAGGAGGGCCATCTGCTGCGTGGGCAACAAACGGCATGAAGCTAAGCACCAGGCAGGCTGGCAAGGATATTTTCAGTGTCATCGGCGCGGCTCTATTTTTGGAGTTGTGAGCAGAAGGCTTCGCTTGGCACCTCGACTGTAATCACCGGGTTATCGCAATACTTGAGTGGAGCGGCCAGAGTTGACTGAGAGCGCCAGGATGGCGGAGAGGGTGTCCATAAATAAATATATGTATGGATGTATTACGCATCTTAATCGCAAAAAGCCATCTCTCAATTGACGCTGCAGCAGCGGCTCATGGTTAATAGCTTCAACGCTATCAACGAGAGTTCGCCGCCATGCTCAGATTCCTGTCTCGTAAAACCGTGGTACTTCAGGCCATCGCCGGTCTGGCGTTTCTCGTGGGTACCCACCTGGCGATGGCCGGGCAGACCTTGCGTCTGGCCCATGCCTCCAGCTCCGACAGTCTGATCAACCAGGCGATGACGCGTTTTGCCGCCGAGGTCAGCGCCGAGACGAAAGGTGAATTGAACGTACAGGTCTATCCGGACGGCCAACTGGGCGACGAAGCGCCTATCGTCGACTCGGTCGGCGCCGGTGCCATCGACATTGGCCTGGGCGGCTCGACCGACGGCATCGATCCACGCCTGAATGCGTTGTCACTGCCATTTCTGTTCGAAGATTCGGTTGCCGTGCATGCCTACCTCGATAGCGAAGCCGGCAAGAAATTTCTGAGCATGGGCCAGGACCACGGCTTCGTCATGCTCTCGGCACTGGACTCGGGTTTTCGTCAGTTCGCCAACAGCAAACACCCGATATTGCAGCCTGCGGACCTCAGCGGCCTGAAAATACGCACGCCGCCCAACCCGGTCATTCTGGCAACCATCAAGCAGTTGGGCGGGCTGGGGCAGTCGATTCCGTTTGGTGAGGTCTACACCTCGCTGCAATCGGGCGTGGTGGACGGGGTCGAGCCCGAACTGCGCGATTTCCATGATCAGAAGTGGTACGAGGTCGCCAAGTATGTCTCGCTCTCGAACTACGTGTGGTCGGCAAACTTCTGGTTCATCAACAAGGACAAGTATGAAAGCCTGAGCACAACGGAGCGGGCGGCTCTCGACAAGGCGGTGGTAGACACCACAGCCTGGTATCGCTCACAGCTGGAAGCGGTGTACAGCAAAATCCAGCAGGAAATGCAGAGCAAGGGCGTGAAGTTCAACGACGTCAATCCGCGGCCGTTTCGCGAGCTGAGCAATCCGGTCTACACGCAGTTCGGCAAGGTCTGGGGCGAAGACTTCGTCAGCCAACTGCGACACGACGCGCAAGGCGAGTGACGCCATGTCTATCAGCCCGCATCCCGACCAACCACCCAGCGGCCTGGCCGAACGCTGCCTGGCCGTATTAGGCTCGCTGATGTTCGCCGTTACCTTTCTGTCCATCCTGGCGGGCGTCTTCTCCCGCTACCTGAATCTGCATGGCTTCGAATGGTCGTTCGAGATCGCCACTATCGGGTTTATCTGGGTGACATTCATTGGCGCGGTGATCGCTGAAATCAGGCACGAAAACGTGCGATTCCAGGGCCTGGCAGGCATGCTGCCGGCCGCTCTGCAAAAGGCCCTGGATGCCTTTGCCAGCGTGGCTTTGCTGGGTATCAGCGCGTGGCTGCTGAGCAGCGGTGTTGCGTTCATTTCACGCACAGGCTGGATGCCGACCCCGGTGCTGCGCTGGCCGGCCGGGCTGAGTTCACTGGCGCTGATCAGCGCCGCTGCAATGCTGGCACTACTGGCGGTGGTTCGCCTGACACGCCTGATTCGCAACGGAGTACGCCCATGACCGTGCTGATTCTTTTTCTGGCGTTTTTCTGTTTGCTGATGGCTGGCCTGCCAGTTGTCTGGGCGATGGCCGGTGGCAGTATCGCGGCCCTGCTGTGGGGCGATCTGCACATGCCGATGGCCTGGCTCGCCCAGCAGACACTGCGCGGGGCGGACTCGTCCACCCTGGCCTCGATTCCGTTGTTTCTGCTGGCCGGAGAGTTGATGAACCGTGGTGGCCTCACGCTGCGCATCATGCGTGTGGCAGAGCACTGTTTTGGACGTCTGCGTGGTGGACTCGGGCTGGTGAACGTGGCCACTGCGTTCGTCTATGGCGGTCTGACCGGCTCGGCCACGGCCGATACCGGCACCGTTGCCAAGGTCATGATTCCGGTGATGGAAGCGCGTGGCTACCCACGTGCCTTCGCCGCGGCAGTCACCGCTGCTTCCGGAACGCTGGGTATTATCGTGCCACCGAGTGTCATCCTGATCATGTTCGGCGTGCTGACCAATACGTCTATCGGTGGTCTGTTCATGGCCGGCGTGATCCCCGGCCTGATGCTCGCCGCAGTCTTCATGATGACCGCTTACATCGTCGGGGTTCGCGAGGGCTTTCCAAAAGCCGAAGGCAAGATGGACTGGGGCCTGTTCCTGCGTGATACCGCTGGCGCGCTGCCTGCATTGCTGATGCCGTTCATGGTGCTGGGGACGATAGTGACCGGCTTTGCCACGGCCACCGAAGCAGCCTCGTTGTCGGTTATTTATGCGCTGTTGGTCGGCACCATCGTCTACCGCCAGTTGCGTTGGCGTGACCTGTTCCCGGCCGTGACCGAAGCGGTGACCACCACTGGCTCGGTGATGATCATCATGGCCGTGGCGATGCCGTTTGGCTGGATTCTGACCTTCGAACTGGTGCCCCATACCGTGGCGACCTGGATCGTCGGCCTGCACACCGGTCCGCTGATCACCATATTGCTGGTGATCCTGGTGCTCAAGGTCGTTGGTTTCTGGCTGGACCTGGGCCCGGCAATGATCATCCTGGCCCCGATTCTGGTCCCCGTCGCCAAGGCTGCAGGCTTCGAGCCCTACCAGATCGGCCTGATCTTCACCATGACCCTGGGCTGGGGGCTGTTCACTCCGCCTATCGGAACCAACATCTTTGTGGTGTGCAATGTCGGACGTATCGATATCGGCTCCGTTTCACGACGATTGATACCGTTCTGGATCGCTACGGCATTTGCCATCGCCTTGCTCGTGTTTTTCCCGAATCTGACCCAATGGTTGCCCCGCGTCATGGGCTATTGATCCCTCCCATTTCCTGAGAAAAAAGATGAAACATTTGATCGGTGGAATTTCCAGCGGCGGCCGCGCTTTGCCTGAAATCGATGGTCAGGTCTTCAACGTCACGCGTTCCAGCGGCCCATGGCTATGGGACAGCGAGGGTGTGCGCTACGTGGACACGGCAATGGGCTTTGGCGCGACCATGCTCGGTCATGCCCAGACGCAGGTCATGGCTGCTGCCAGTGCTGCGATGATCAACGGCCCGATGCCGTCCTTCGCCCACGCAGATGAGGAGGCGGCTGCGGCGGCGCTGGCAGCGTTCACCGGCGATCTCAGCCAGGTGATATTCGTCAATACCGGAAGCGAAGCGGTGCACCTGGCCTGCCGGACTGCCCGCGTCGCGACGGGTCGCCAGCGTATCGTCAAGTTCGCTGCCGGCTATGACGGCTGGTACGACTCGGTCGCCTTTGGCAACGCCGGACAGGCATCGGCCCTGATGGCCGGTACGCAGCGTCCGGAAAGGGACGGTGTACTGCTGCTGCGCTACAACGATTTTGCCGACGCCGAACAGCTGTTTCGCGACTACCACGACATTGCCGCTCTGGTACTGGAACCGGTGCTGGCCAACGCGGGATGCATCGAGCCTGCAGCCGGGTACTTGAAGCACCTCAGCGATCTGGCCCACCGCAACGGTGCGCTCATTATCCTGGATGAAGTGCTGATGGGGCTGCGCCTGTGCCCCGGGCTGACCGGCACGTTGCTGGGTGCCGAGGCCGACCTCGCCACGGTCGGCAAGGCCATCGGCAGTGGTATTCCAGTCGCTGCACTGGTCGGAAAGCCCGAATACATGGGGCTGTTCGAACAGGGGAAAATCGTCCGTGCCGGTACTTACAGCGGAGCGCCTCCAGCCTGCGCCGCAGTACTGGCAACCCTCAAGCAACTGGCCACTGCGGACTATCCCGCACTGCTGAGACGCGGCGACCAGTTGCGCGCGCAACTGGTGGCAGCCTTTGCCAACAAGGGCATGAAGGTAAGCAGCACGGGTTACGGGTCGGTGTTCACCTTATGGCCGTCGGCAGTCCCGCCCAAAGACTACGCCGATGCAGCGCAAATGGCTGACAGCCACTGGACGCTGGCCTTGCACAAGGCGCTACGTCGGGAAAGGGTCATGAGCATGCCGTTTGCCTTTGGCCGCACCTACCTGACCTTTGCCCATCAGGAGCAGGCATTGCAGGCCTTGCTGGAAGGCTACAAGGCGGCCATCGCTTCGCTTTGAATCGTGCCTTTCGAAGTGATTTGCGAGCTGTTTTCCGAGAGGCTTTCGGCCTTGAAGCAGTCACGAACGAAATGTGCCAGGCGGCGCGTGTTCAGCAGGGCATGTTCGGGCACCACAAGCTCCAGCTCGATGCTCGGCAGCTCGGGCAATTGCTCGCAGTGCAGAATGCGCCAACCGGAGGGCACGACCGAGGCGGGCAATACCGTCACCGAGGTGCCCAATCGAACCGAATGCATGACGCCCGGGAGATGAGATGAAGAACTGATTACCCGCCAGGGTGTGCCGAGCAGATCAAGGGCCTCGATGATCTGCGGACGCGCCCGGCAGCTGTCGGTAAACAATGACAGCGGCAGGACCTTCTGCTGCTCGGGAAAATGCCCCGGCGCTGCGCACCACAACATCGGCTCGCACCGGAGTAACTCACCCTGTACCTTGGCGTTGGCGCGGGTGATGATCGCCAGGTCGATGCTACCTTCCGTAATCATCGCCTCGAGGCGAGAAGAAAAATCACAGATGATTTCCACCTGCAGATGCGGGTGGCGCAGGGCGAACGCCTGCATCAGCTCGCACCCCAGTGACTCCAGGTAGTCATCCGGCATGCCGATACGCACGCGGGTAGCCTCCTGCCCGCAATCCAGCGCGGCAAGTGCCTCATCCTCAAGCATCTGGATGCGCCGGGCATAGCCGATCAGCCTTTCGCCATGCTCCGTCAACGTCACGCCACGGCGAGAGCGCTCGAGCAGCTTGCGCCCGACCCTGGCCTCCAGTCGTCCCAGCATCAGGCTTACCGCTGCCTGGGTCTTGCCGATACGCTCTCCAGCAGTGGTAAACCCGCCGCAGTCGATGACAGCAACAAAAGCGGCAAGGCAATCGGTATCGAGATGGCGCATGGGAATACCTCGGGTGAAACATGATGGCAAAAAACCATGCATGTTCCATTCCGTTTACACATCAGGTGCAACCTTACGGTTTCGGGTCGCCTGACCTTTCAGCTGGCGCTGCGCTTCCCAGCAGCGATAGTGATCGGTCAGCGTTTCGGTGATCGAGCGATACCTGACACCCAGATCATTCACGCTGCGCTGGTTGTCCACGCTGAAACGAATGCCCAGATGCTTGCTCAGGTAAGCCTGAGTGAGCCCGAACAACGGACCGATCACGCGCACGAGCACATTGGGGATCTGGTAGCGCGGCAGTAGCCAGGGACGTCGATGCAGGCGCCGTACAATGCCAGCGATCTCCACGAAAGAGATCATTCGTTGCTCGGCAAGGATGTAGCGTCCGTGGGCATCAGCCTTGTTGGCTGCGGTGATATGGGCTGCCGCAACATCCCGGACGTCGACGGTCGTCAGGCTCAGGTCGGGCATTCCGTAAAAGAAGTAGCCACGGAACATTTCGTCCAGCAGGAATAGGCTTCCGGACTCCGAGGCCGGCGTCAGAGAAGGGCCCAGAATCATGCCTGGATTGATCGTCACCAGGCTCCAGCGACTCTGTGCTTCGCAGATCCGCCACGCCTCTTTCTCGGCTTCGACCTTGGCGTAATGGTAGGGGTTGGTGTCGAGTGTGCTGCTGGTATTGAAATAGTCTTCGGTAAGGGTTTTGTTCCTCATGTGCAGGACATCGATGTAGTCACCGAAAATTGCCCCGACTGTAGACGTCATTACCACACGCGTCACGCTGGGAGTTTTATCGACGCTGCGCAGGACATTCCGGGTGCCCAGCAGTGCAGGTTCAAGCATCTCCCGGCGCCCATCTTTTATTTTCTCGGGCAGCAGGAAAGGTGACGCTACGTGATGGACCACGCTGCAGTCGCGCATGGGCGCATCAAACGCGCCTTCTGTCAGAAGGTCTGCCTCGAACAGATAAAGCCTGCCCGGATACTGCTTTTGCAGCGTCCGCAAAGGCAGCACTTTTGCCTCGTTGGCGAGATTGCGCACGGTGGTATTGACGGTAATACCGCTGGCGAGCAATTGCTGAATCAGGTGACAGGCAACGAACCCGCCACCTCCGGTAACAAGGACTCGATCAGTCATGGCAGCCCATCTCTTGTTTGATTGTTCATGCAGAGCAGGGGCTACGTTAAACAATCGGTTACAGAACGATCAGGGCTGAACCGGACGTAAAAGGGGGCGTTGATGGACTTTCGATAATCCGCTGCAGGCTGCTGATTACACGAAACTCAAGGCAATGTCGGGCGCTGGATATCTTTACGGAATTGCTGCATCTCATGCCTGGCCTCTCGCGGCGTGACCCCGGTCCATCGTTTGAACGCCCGGCGAAAGTCACGAATATCGCTGAAGCCGGTTTCGCTGGCCACGTCGATCAGCTTCGTTTCGCGGTGACTCAACAATGACAGTGCCCTTGCCCTGCGCAGTGAATCGATGACGCTCTGATAAGACTGTCCGGCTTCATCCAGACGCCGCCTCAAGGTGCGCTCGCCTATATTGAGTTGCTGCGCGAGTTCATTGAGTGAAGGCGGCGCGCAGAGCCGCTTGCGTATTTCCCGTTGCACGGTTTCGACCAGATCAGACGTGCCTTTGTCTTCCCAATTTGCGCTATCCAGCAACTCGGCCACTTCGGCTGCAACGAAATCGTCGCGCGTAACCAATGGCGTTTCCAGCCAGCAAGCGTCGAACTCGATCAGATTATGCGTACCGGCAAACACTACAGGGCAGCGGAATACGTCCTTGTACCGATGCGCGTGTTCGGGTGCCGGGTATTCCAGTTCGAGACGACTGGGAACCAGGTCATGACGGCCACTCAGGTGCCGAACGATAGCCATCGCGCTGGCGAATGCCTCTTCCAGATAGAAACCGATTACATCGGGGTCGAAGAACTGCGGCACGATATACGTCAGACAACGGCCGTCGTGAAACTCCATACGATGGGAGAGCAGGGCGCCGGCGTGTTTCTGATAACGGATGGCCAGATTGAGCGCATCGCCCAGCGTCGGGCTGGCCTGCATGCCCAGCCCGACAATACCCCATGACACTGCCGTCTGGCGCTCGCCGACCGACAAGCCCAAACCACCATCACCCAGTTCCGAGAGGGTCCGGCGCACCAGCAGGTTGCTTTGCCGATGCGACAGTAAATAGCCTGATTTCTTCAAGTCATCAGGAGCGAAACCCAGACCACGGCATAGCCACTGGGTATTGACACCACGATCGGTCGCGTACTGCAGGAGCATGCGCGAGATCTGTGGCGGGGCAGAGGCTTCGGAGAACAGTGGGTCGGCAATGAGTTTCATGTTGATCCGGACCTTTCACATGCAGGTATTTTTGTTTTATCGAGTCACAGCATGCCTGAAAAAACAGCTGAAACGTCCATGCAGTCGCTCATTTTTCATCGGCCAGAAGTGCTTGTAGAACAAGTCCGTTACCACCCCCTTTAACGTCCATAATCCCCCTGCTAGCGCTATGGCTCCTTGGCTAACTTAGGGTTCTCGCTGTAGAACCCGAGGAATACAAAGTGAGCAACGACAACAAGATCCACGATTGCGCCGACGCGGTATGCATTATCGGAAGCGGACCTGGCGGGCTTTGCATGGCCAGGGCGCTCAAGCGCCAGGGACTCGATTACGAACAGTTCGAGCGACACAGTGAAGTGGGTGGTGTCTGGGATATCAATAACCCAGGAACGCCGATGTACCAGTCGGCGCACTTTATTTCCTCGCGCGATCAGTCAGGCTTCATTGATTACCCGATGCCTGCGCACTTTCCCGACTACCCGAGCAATCGGCAGATTTTCGAGTACGTTCGCTCCTTTGCGATGGCGTTCGACCTGTACGGCAAAATCCGCTTCAACACCGCCGTCGACAATGTCGAAAAGGAAGAAAACGGACGCTGGCTGGTGACACTGGCCAACGGTGAACGACGCCGCTATCGCGCGGTTGTGTGCGCCACAGGGTGCAACTGGGACCCGAACATGCCCGAGGTGAAAGGTCAGTTCGAAGGCTCCATCAGGCACTCGGTGACCTACAAGCATGCCGACGAATTCAAGGGCAAACGGGTGATGGTTATCGGGGCGGGCAACTCAGGTGCAGATATTGCCTGTGACGCCGCCAGGCATGCGGATAAAGCCTTTATCAGCATGCGCCGCGGCTATCACTTCATCCCCAAGCATCTGTTCGGAATGCCGGTTGATGAGTTCGGCGAAAAGGGGCCGCAACTGCCAATGTGGCTCGCGCGGCCGATATTTCAGGCGATTCTGCGCGTGATCAATGGCGACACGCAGCGTTTTGGATTGCCCAGACCTGATCACAGGCTGTTTGAAAGCCACCCGTTGCTCAACACCCAGTTGCTGCACTGTTTGCAGCACGGTGATATTCAGGTCAAACCGGACGTTTCGCACTATGAGGGGCAGTACGTGGTGTTCAAGGATGGCACACGCGAGGCGCTGGATCTGGTGCTTTACGCCACCGGTTATAAATGGAGCTGCAAATACGCCGCGAACTATTTCGAGTGGAAAGGCGGCCGGCCCCGGTTGTACCTGTCGATTTTCAGCCGCGAGCACCACAACCTGTTTGGCATCGGGTACGTCGAAACCAACTCCAGCGCCTACAAGCTGTTCGACAGCGAGGCCCACGCGGTGGCCTGTTATTTGCGCGACCAATTGCAGCAAAAAGCCAGAGCTGGTCAATTTGATCGGTTGATTGCGTCTGACGACCCGGATCTTTCAGGGGGGATCACGTTCGTCAAATCCCAACGCCATGAGGTGTACCTGGAGGCTCACACGCTCAAGAAATACCTGCGCAAGCTGTGTCATGAGCTGGGCTGGCCAGTGGTCGAGGAAGGCTACTACAGCAGTCTACGCAGAGGCGCCGGCTATGTGGCTGCGCCGCTGCACCAGCAACCGACCGCCATTCAGGAGACATGCTCATGAAAACAGTTGTCCTGATTACCGGTGCGGCCGGTGGCATAGGCCAGGCAATCTGCGCCCAACTGATCCGTCGGGGGATGCAACTGGTCCTGGCTGATATCGACGAAAAACAATTGTGTTCGCTGGCAGAAAAACTGGGGGAAAGCGCTTATCCCTATGTGGTTGATCTGACCGATCAGCAAGGCCTGGCTGATCTGATGGCATATATAGATGCAGAGTTTGGCCGACTGGACGTGCTGATCAATAATGCCGCCATCGCGGTGGTCGAAGCGTTCGATACGCGCTCGGTGGACAGCATCAGCCGAGAGCTCAATATCAATCTCGTTGCACCCTTGATTCTCACGCGTCTCGCCATCCCATTGCTCAAGCGCTCGGCTGACGCGCGGATCATTTCCACGGTTTCGCTGGGCGGTGTATTTCCCACGCCGGAATCTCCCATCTATTGCGCCAGCAAGTTCGGCCTGCGTGGCGCCATGCTGTCGATCGGGCTGGATCTGGCAGAGAAGGGCATCAAGGTCGGCTCGATCCTGCCCACTGCGACAGACACACAAATGTTGCGCAAGGAAGCCATTGAAGGCGGCAACGCCTTGCAGTTCATCGCGCCGCCGCAATCGCCGGATGACGTCGCACGTCAGGTAATGCTCATGCTCGACAAACCTTGCCTGGAGCGATCACCGAAACCGAGTGAATCCTGGGCGTCCAGTCTGGCCATGCTGTTCCCCAATTTATTGCCGAGGGCCATCCGCCTGCTGCAAAAACGTGGCGAAAAGGGCATGCAGAAATACATAGAATCATTGGGCGAGCGAGGTCTGGCGCACCAGGTGGAGGGTGTTTGGCGTTTGAAGCAGTAAAACCGACGTTGGGCCGGCGGCGTTTTTTTGGCTTGAGCAGCGTGGCTAATACCAAGGGTTTCGTGGCTATCCGTTTTCAGCTAACGGATAATGCCGCGAGTTCGAGGTTCATGCTGCAATCTGCCGCACAGGAGTTAATGATGGTCAAAACGCGTCCACGTCCCGCCGTGAATGGAGTCGCATCAGCGGATAGGGTGCTCACCGTTCTGTCTTCATTTCAGATCGGAGACTCGGCCTTGAGCCTTGTGGAACTGGTCGAGCGCACCGGACTGATCAAAAGCACGATCATGCGTTTGATGGTTTCCCTGGAAACCTATGGTTTCGTCAATCGACTTGCAGACGGTCGCTATATGCTCGCGAGCGAGGTCATGCGCCTCAATGCGGTCTATCAGGATGCTCTGGATCTTGAACGGCATGTGTTGCCAAGGTTGCACAAACTGACCGGAGAAACCGGCGAGACGGCCTCTTTTTACGTGAAACACGGTGCCTATCGGTTGTGCCAGTACCGGGTTAATTCTCCTCACCGGCTGCGTTTGCACATGCAGCCTGGAGACATGCGCCCCATGGACGGTGCGGCGAGTGCCGAAGCATTGCGTACCCCGTATGCCCGTGCAAAGGGCGGGCTGGAGCCTTTTTACTCGAGCGGCGCGACGGATCCGCACGCGGCCTCAATGGCGTTGCCCATTTTTGGCCCGCTGCATGAAAACATCGGAGCACTGGTGCTTTCGGGCCCGTCGATGCGGCTGACCGCCGACTACGCAAAAGCGATCCGCTCCATCTTCATTGAGGTGGCTGACGACCTGACGCGCAGCCTTGGAGGGAAGAGCTTTGGCGAGGAGAAGGTGGCACACCGTGCGCCGGCAGTTGACGAAGCGGTCTGAGTCCGGAGGCAGCGCGGAGTTTCCATAAACAGCCGACTTGAAGCGCTGCACAAGGCAGCGTTTCAAATCGTAATTACCGCGCCTCAACTGACCTCTACGGATTTGGCATCCTCAAGCGTTTCACGTTTGCGGCTTCTGCCCATTACCAGCACGGCGATTGCGCCGGCCGTGCACAGCGCGGCCAGAGGCAGCAGAGCGATCGCATAACTCCCCGTGGCCTGATGGATAGCGCCATAAGCGTTGACCATGATCCCGCCTCCGATCAGATTCGCCAGGGCGCCGATAGCCGCCAGTCCGGCGGCGGCCGTGCTGCTCGAAAGCCAGTTGGACACCAGAGCCCAGAACGGACCTTTCATCGAGTAGGCACCGATGAGCACCATGGTCAGCATCACGACAGTGGCGGGTAAAGAGGACGTGACCAGCGCCAGCAGCAGACCCGCCGTGATCAAAAACAAGGTGGCGGAGGTGTGCCAGCGACGTTCATTGCTGCGGTCCGAGCTGCGCCCCCAGATGATCATGGCAACCGATGCAATACCGTAGGGGATGGCATTGACGAAGCCGATCTCCAGATTGCTCAGGCCAAAGCTTTTCAACAGCTGCGGTGCCCACACGCTCATGGTGCTGCCTGCTGCAGACGCGCCTGAATAGATAAGCGCCATGACCCATATGTCCTTGTGCTTGAGCAGCTTCCACAGCGAGATATGGCCGATGTTGGTCTTGAGCTTGCGCTCTTCGTCCAGCTTGTTGACCAGCCAGGTGCGTTGCTCGTCATCCAGCCAACGAGCCTGGGTCGGGCGGTCCGTCAGGATGAAAAGGCAGGCAATACCCAGCAGTACTGCGGGGATGCCCTCAAGAATGAACAGCCAGTGCCAGCCCCTCATGCCCATCCAGCCGTCCAGTGTCAGCAGGTAGCCCGAAAGCGGTGAGCCCAGAAAGTTTGCACCCGGAATAGCGACCATGAAGATCGCCACCATACGTGCGCGATAGGCCGAAGGCAGCCAGTAAGTCATGTACAGCAGCACGCCGGGGAAAAAACCCGCCTCGGCAGCGCCCAGCAGAAAGCGCATGACGTATAGCGAGTTGGCGCCCTGCACAAAAGCCGTACCAGCGGAAATCAGCCCCCAGGTGATCATGATGCGTGCAATCCAGATGCGCGCGCCGAATTTCTGCAGGGCCAGATTGCTCGGCACCTCGACCAGAAAGTACGAGACAAAGAACAGGCTGCTCGCGAAACCGAAGATCGCCGGGCTAAGGCCCAGGTCATGATTCATCTGCAGTGATGCCATACCGATATTGCCGCGGTCGATGATCGCGATCAGGTAACAGAGGATAAGAAAGGGAAGCAGTCGCCATGCAACCCGGCGCATGGTGGTGCGTTCAAGTTCGGTGACCGGTTGAGTCGGTTGGGTGCTGGCCATGGTGCTCTCCTGTGTTTATTTTTGTGGAGAAACGGTAGATCTTCGCTCCGCCAGCTCGGCAGCGGGGCGCAAGCCGGATCAGCTATCGAGCAATTGGCGATTCACCACGCAGCGAGGGTCCAGCGCGCCGCCGTCCCACACTTTCATGATCTGTTGAACGGCCAGCAGCCCTACGCGATCACGGGATTCAGTGGTATTGGCACCCGTATGCGGTGTGGCGACAAGATTTGGCAGTTGCCACAGCGGACTGTCGGCAGAAGGCGGCTCCGGGTTGAACGTGTCCAGCCCCGCGCCAGCGATTCTGTTGCTTTGCAGTGCCTGGATGAGCGCCGGGGTGTCGACCAGTTCGCCGCGAGCAGTATTGATCAGGATGCAGTTGGAGCGCATACGGTTCAGTTGCGCGGTACTGATCAGGTTGCGATTTTCGTCAGTCAGCGGGCAATGCAGGCTGATGATATCGCTGGATTCGATGAGGCGGTCGAAATCGGTTTCGCGCTCGACGTGTGCCCGTTCGGGTAGCGTTTTGAGGTAAGGGTCGAAGACCTTGACCTTCATCTGCAACGGCGCAACCAGATCCATCAGGATGCTGCCGATCGCCCCAAGGCCAACCAGCCCCAATGTCTTGCCGGACAACTCGATGCCGTTGGCGGTGGCCTTGTCCCAATGCCCCTGACGTGTACGGGCATCCAGCCAGGCAATTTGCCGAGCCACGCTGAACATGAGCGCGAACGCATGTTCGGCCACGGATTGCGCATTCGCCCCCAGGGCGATCATGACAGGCACACCTTTCTCTGCCGCTGCCTGAATATCGATGGTGTCGTAGCCGACTCCATGCTTGGCGACCGCCTTGAGCCTGGACGACGCCTCGATCATTTCTCGCGTGAGTTTGCCTTGCCTGACGATGATCGCGTCGGGCTGCACGTCGCGGATGAGCGAAGTGAGCTCTTCAGCCGGCAGGTAAGGGGTGGTGGGGAAAATCTGAATGCCCAGATCATTTGCATAGCTCATCACGTCGTGTGCCAGGGCGGGACCTGTCAGCAGAATCTTGCGGGTCATGGATGCGTACCTTGTTCTTGTTTGCGTTCGCGTTTGGTGTGCGACCGGGCAGCGACTTCAACCCGATATCCAAACCCTACCATAATGAAATGCCATTTCACTATCCTGATTTTTATCGGACTAAAAAAGTTTATTAATTATTTTTTACCACTTGATTGATCCAAAATGAAATGTGATTCTGAAAATGGCATTACACAGCTTTTCGGTGGCACCCCATAATTTCAAGAGAGATATGCCCCATGACGATTGGATTCCGAGTCCTCGAAGCAGCCCGCAAAGTCAGCGCCGAGTGGGTGTCACGTTATCGCGACGTACCCGTCGCAAACGTCAGCGATTCGATGAATAGAATGACCGCAGGCGGCGCTCGCCTGCGTCCGATGCACCGTGAAGGTGTGCTGGCGGGACCTGCATTGACTGTAAAAGCCCGGCCCGGCGACAACCTCATGCTCCATTACGCCATTGATATCGCTGAGCCGGGCGATGTGATCGTGGTGGATGCGGGGGGAGATCTGAGCAACGCGCTCATCGGCGAGATGATGGTGGCCTATGCGGTGAAACGTGGCGTGGCAGGCATTGTCATCAACGGCGCGATTCGGGACGCAGGGAGCATTGCTGCCGGGACATTCCCGATGTTCGCAGCGGGCATTTCCCACCGGGGCCCCTACAAAGACGGACCGGGTGAGATCAACGTGGCCATTGCTATCGACGGAATGGTGATCGAACCGGGTGATCTGGTCATAGGTGATAAGGATGGCTTGCTGTGCGTACCGTACGAGCATGTCGCCGACGTCTATGATCGAGCCTCGGCCAAACACCATGCCGAACAAAAGCAACTGGAACAGATCGCCAGCGGAGAAAACGATCGCTCGTGGGTCCTGGAATCCTTGAAGAAAAAGGGCTGCCAGCTACCGCAGTAATTCGTTACAGCCGGCGTGCGCACGGCCGCAGCGCAATGCTGCGCCGTGTCATGACGTTCCGCCAGACGACTGTCGAAGGCGGCGGGGATGTGAGTGCCGGACTTGATGCTCAGCGCTGAGCAGGTATCGTGTAGGCGACATGAAAAAAACACGCGGCCCTGAACCGGGCCATACGATATTTTTCAAGGCGCGATGCAGAGACCTCATGGCGCTGACGGCACAAGGATTATGTTCATGAAAGCTTTTCAGATCGGATCTCAACAAGGCCTGGACGCGCTGACCGCGACCACTCGGCCCGAGCCGATCGCCGGGCCGGGGCAGGCCATCGTGGCGCCTCGCCTGGTGAGCCTCATCAGCCGGGATGTTCAAATCCTGCGTGGTACATACGGACCCAGACAATTACCAGAGCGCATTCCCATGTCCGAAGGCGTGGGTGAAGTCATCGCGGTCGGCGAGGGCGTCAGCCAGGTCAAACCGGGCGACCGGGTCATCTGCGGTCACTTTCCCAGCTGGCTGCAGGGCGAATTTCGCACCAGTGTGTTCGCCCACGATGTCGGTGTAACCCATGACGGCTGGCTGGCTGAAAAAGTCGTATTGCCCGCTGCTGCCTTGATTCACGTGCCGGACGCGTTGGCTGACAAGGACGTTGCCGCACTGGCATCCGCAGGTCTGACCGCCTGGAACGCGCTGATGGAGGTCTGCAAGGTCAAACCGGGTGAGCTCGTCCTGTGTCTGGGGACCGGCGGAGTGGCGCTGGCCGCGTTGAAACTGGCCAGGCTTCACGGCGCACGCGTGGCGATCACCTCATCGAGTGACGAGAAGCTGGACATCGCGCGTCAGCTTGGCGCCGACATCACGATCAATTACCGCAAGCATCCGGACTGGGCAGCGCAGGTCATGGCGCTCAGTGATAACGCCGGTGCCGACATCATTATCGAGACAGGAGGCCAGGACACCTTGGGGCAATCGATCGCGGCGGCTGCCGTCAACGGCCGTATTGCCGTGATAGGCGTGACGCCAGGTCAGCACTCGCCGATTCCCGACTACCTGTCGCTGATCCTCAAAAATGTCACAATCAGAGGCATCGCCAACGGCAGCCGCGAGATGTTTGTCGACCTTATTCGAGCCATCGAGGCCAATGGAATTGAAACGGTGGTCGCCAGGACATTCAAATTCGCCGATGCCCCCGAAGCCTACGCGTATTTCGCCGCCGCGCAGCACATCGGCAAGGTGTTGATCGAGTTTGAACGGAAGTGAGGTCACTGCGCCGTAGTTGAATCTATAGCGAAAGGCTTACACACGCTGGGGTGGATCAGCCCTGTACGACATGCTCGCGAAGTAGCAATCTATACCCATCAACCGTTGCGCAGGAGGCGCTTCGGAGGTCAGGGATGATCACCATTGCCGGGATGGCTTCTGACAGGATGTTGGAATGGTATTGATAGAAAAACGACCCGCTTCGGCGGGTTTTTTTATGGGCGCAAGGAATGGAGCGATGCGCGCATACCCGAACAGGGTGGTAGTTCACCCTCGACGTTGATCAGTCGAGCAGGGCGTTGATGGTGTGCGGCGTATGCCGGATGGCGCGGCGGTAGCGGTCTGGACGGGTATCAACCGATCTACAGACCGTACCGCTGCATGGAGTGAAAATCCCTGGTCGTGGAAAATCAATAAAACCTCCCTCAGCTCAGACAGCCGCCTGAAACATCTCTACAGGGATGGGCGGCTGCACGCGATGCTCGGCATGCAACCAGCGAAGTAGCGCACTGCGCCCCGCGATTCCCATCTTTACTGCCGCGCGCTTGAAGTAGCTTTCTACCGTGCTGACTTTCAGATCAAGCCTGTCCGCCAATTGAGGCACCGTGAGACCGGCCAGCAGCCCGACGCACACTTCGGTTTCGCGCGAAGACAAACTCAGTGCCGAGGCCTCCAGGCGACCAAGGAAACGCTGACGCAGGCCTTCCATGGCATCTTTGTTTTTCAGGCTTTTCGCGACAGGCGAGGGTATGGAAGCAATAAGGGTAGGTGTTACGGTCGCAATGTGCTGTTTGACGATGGGTAATACGACCCAGGACAGGTCCTTGAGCCGGGCGCGCTCCTGACTGGTGAATGCCTTGGCAGAGGGCGATCGATAGACCGACAGCACATATTCCCCCTTGCCCGGATAAGCGAGGTGTACTTGGGGGAAGGACGCGTGAGGGAGCAGATGATCTGGCTTTTCTTGTGCGTTGTAGGAGGGCGACTCAAACCTGATGGATCTGTCGACGCGAGTGTCTGCCAGCTCTGTCGGGCTCAACAGAACAGGCTCCAGACGCCTGCTTTCGATCCCCGGGTTAAGCACCTGGTGCAGATTTCCACCAAATGCACCGATGGCGTGAGTGCCGGTTACTTCATTCGTGGAGCGACTGAGTCCCTGAATGACATGGGTCGCATCCACGGGCAGCGACGCGGTGATCATCTCGTGGAGCAAGCGGGCGAACTGGCGGCTTCCGATACCGGAGATCACTTTACCGAGGTGTGGAAAGAGCTGTTGCATGTTCATCGGGTTTCCTTTTTCCGTTTATAGAGAGACACGCCAAGGCGCAGCCTTGATTCAGCAGATAAGTAACTGTTCTGTAGTAGTCGAGCCCTGCGGTCAAACAGGTTATATGCAGACCGTAATACAACATTCAGACGGGCTGAACAGGAGTTTGAAAGTTAGACATTAACGGCGTTCAAGAGCATGCAGCAGTAAAAAGTCAATCGTGTTACGAGAGGCGAGAACGCTAACCGTAAGCAAGGCACTCTTTAATAGCGGCAACTCTTTTATCGATGTTTATTGAGTTTGATGTTTCCCGTACAGCAGGGGTAAATGCGAATCACTCTGAATAATTAACGGGCCGGCTGACGACCGTTGCCCTATAGAGCAGCAGCGTATGGCCTGCAGTGACAGTGCAGAGCTCTCCAGTAACGTTGGCATGACGTTCAACTCCTATCCCTATCCATGTTGTTAACGCATACGCACAGGGCGTGGCGATACGGGTCGTGCAGCACTCACGTGTTTATATTAAGGTGATCATATTGATCGCAAGGAACTTGAATAAACTCAAGCTGACCGTTATGACCGAAAACTAACCATATAGTTCATGTTTCACGCGCCAATTGCAATTAAAAAAGTTAAACCAACAAGAGAGCGTTCACAGTAGGTTCGGCTACAGGCTGGGGGAGGGCACTGCGCCCAGTATCACTGGATATGCTGCGCCGCGCTAAGAAGCGCATGACGCTCCGGCCAGCCTCTCTACTATTTATGAGGCCCGATAGCAAGTGAAGGCGTGCTCATTGACAGCTTAGTGCACAGCAAGTGCGCGTAACAACACCCTTCATCAGGGCACTCTTGTTTTTTATTTTATTTTCTGCTGGTTTCTCTACAAGCATTTTATAATTCTATTCGCCGCACAACAGTAGCCTCGCTCGGTTTAGCGGATGGATGGCTGACCGTGCAGCACGGGCGGCCTCGTCGAGCGCACGATGCAGATTGACTTCGGCCGCCGGGCGAGACGAGCAGACAGGTAGCGCACCGCGACTCATGGTGGAATCACGCTGTTTGAGATACGCCTGTCATCCACTTGACCAGGCCGTGTCGTCCCCTCACGCCAAGCTTCGCTCCGGCCCGCTTCAGATAGGTCTCGATGGAGCTGTTCTTGACGTGAAGCTTGTCGGCCAGCTCTGGGACCGTTGCGCCAGCCAATATGCCAAGGCATATTTCTTTTTCACGCAATGAAAGCCGGACCTCCGATCGACTCAGCTTTTCGTTGAATTCACGTTGAAGCTGGTGACCGCCCTGCGTAACGGCTTCGTTGTCAGCATGCGCAGTGCACAAGGTACGGGTCGTCTGGGCATGTCGCTCCAGCAGGGGCAACAGTGCCTCTGAAAAATTTTTCAAGAACGATAATTCGTGAAGTGAAAAGTCACGTTGGTGGTGTTCACGGTGCAAGGAAATGACACAGCGTCTGTTCGACTTGCGCGACACGAGGTTGCAGTGATATGTCCCGGACGAACCCGTGCTGCAGGGTGATTTAAGATGAACGAGCAGAAAGTCGTCCACATTGAGCATTCGGGCGAGCAGCATCTCCTGGTTCTGCGAGACAGTCAGACTGGCCGGCTTCTGATCCGCGCTCTCTTGCCCGAGGGGCTGGATGCTGATCACGCTTCCTTCATTCTCGTCGATCGTCCATTCACTCAGGTCGAGTAAATCGATAGGGACGGTGGCCGCGATGATTTGGTACATATTCGAGGCAAATCCTGTATCACCCACGCTTGCGATTAACTTCCCCAGCTCCAGAAAATACGCTGACTGATTTCCCGTCATTTGTAGATTGGCTTCCATTACACATTCGCCCCCATGGCATTAGTTTCCAGCCGAACCAAAAGCAACCTCGCATACAGGACAGCCCTCTCAATGCCTGGCAATGAGTACACTGTCTGATTGTAGGACAATATTACTGGCGTATTAAAGAATTTACACACTGGGAGCATGACCAGTCTGTAGGGGAAAAGGGGGACAAACGTCTCGCTAGAGGCCGGTTCGCCAGTCATGACCGTGTTCAATAGCACTTGGCAAATCCCATATAGAGGAAATCCAGTGTGATGTCTCAGAATAAAAGATCTTTGAGTGACCGGTCTTTCTAAACATCACGGTGTAACGACTTAAACATGACGCCTGTAGCGAAATACGAGACAGCGCAGTTGTCTCGAAAATAAAGTTCTTCACGTCCTCGAGTGCGCTACCTCATGCGGCCACTCTAGTGTGCTCAACGCCTATTTCGCTTTGGCGTTTCAGACCCGGCGAGTCGGCGGCACCGATCGCCGCGCTCGCACAGGAACCGGTTCCAGGCCAGGCGCCGCTGTCCGGAAAAGCCGAACGGAGCAATCGGCGACGCCCCCGTGACAATGTCCCTGAATGCGGGGACAGACGCACACAGGCCCTGATGTTTCCATTGGTACATGGCTGCAGGATGAACGCCTGCCTCGCAGGACAGCTGCAGTATCGAAGTAGAGATTCTCATGTACACCCTTTATTTAAGTGTTGATCCGTTGATTCATCCGAGATCCGGGACGCCCAGTGAGTGGGGAATACAGTGAGCATTGTCGGCTTTTTCCGGAAATTGAATTTCCGCAAAATCCTTTTGAGGATCGTATTGATCGATCTGGCGGTCTCGTTGGCTGGCTATGCCTTGTATAGAGGCGCCAGCGGGGAAGAAGAGACTGCCTTTCTGTCAGCCGCAGCAGAAGTGACGGACATTGAGTACGCCGTATCGGCACAGGGCGTGCTTCAGGGACGCAATCAGGTGGACGTCGGAGCCCAGGTTTCCGGGCAATTGCAGTCGCTGAAGGTCAAACCAGGTGACAGGGTCAAAAGAAACCAGCTGTTGGCAGAGATCGATCCACTGCCCGCCAGAAATGCTCTGCGACAGGCGGTTGTCAAGATCGAACAGCTCACGGCTGAGCGGGACGCGACGCTGCATAAATTGAAACTTGCCGAGTCGAATGACCGCAGATACCAGGCTCTCGGCTCCACGACGGCGGTTTCCAAAGCGGATCAGGACAAGGCCCGATTTGAGCTGGAGACCCAACGCGCCAATCTGGCTTCGCTCACTGCGCAATTACACACGGCCCGAGTGCAGGAAGAAGCCTCACGCATCAAACTCGATTACACACGAATCTTCGCGCCAATGGATGGTCAGGTCCTCGCCATCGTCACCCAGGAAGGCCAGACCGTGATCGCAGACCAGATGGCACCGGTGATTCTGAAGATGGCGCAACTCGACAGCATGATCGTGAAAGCGCAGGTCTCCGAAGCCGATGTACTCAAGATCAAACCCGGCCTTCCGGTTTACTTCAGCATCCCCGGCGATCCTGACAAACGCTATGACGCCACACTCAAAGCGATCGAACCGGGACCTTTGGATGCCGCAAGCCAGTCCAGCGCAACAGGCGAAAACAAGAAAGCGGTTTTCTACAACGCTCTTTTCGATGCCCCCAACCCTGAAAACCGCTTCTACATCAACATGACCGCCAGCGTCCGAATTGTGCTCGAGGCAAAGGAGGGCGTGTTGACGATCCCTGTTGCCGCACTGGGTGACCGGCGGGAAGACGGCACCTACAGCGTAAGAGTTCTGGGTGAAGGTAACGAGGTCAGAACGGCATACGTGGAGCCGGGTATCAATAATCAGGTCAGGGTCGAAGTGCGTTCAGGGCTCAAGGCCGGCGACAGGGTTGTGATTGGAGAGCAGGGCGGTGTGGAAGGTGTTTGAGGGTATGCCGAATAACAAGGCATCGAAGACAATCGTAAGTCTGCGTCAAATCGATAACGGATAAGTTGCAGGCGTCTGATAAGTGAAGCAGGCGTACGTTTTAAAAATAAGGTCAACCGTGGATTAACAATCAATGCCAGCCACAGGCATGTCCTGAAGGCATACGCGTTTGCCCATGCGCCATGGGTGTTCATGTCTGGAAATCAGGCGAGCTGGAAAACAAATCTATTTTGGAGTGTTGGGTATGGCTATGTATTACGTCGCAATTGCAATGCTCACCGTGCTGCTGGTGCCAGGGCCGACCAATTCACTGCTGCTGCAGTCAGGGATCAGTCGCGGGCTGAGCCTGTATTCGCTGAAGCTGGTCGCTGCCGAATGGGCGGCTTATATGATTCAGATCAGCGCATGGGGCTTATCCATTGACGCGCTGATCGAACACTATGGCTGGGTGGTGGTGACAACCAAGGTTCTGGCCGTGATATTCCTGTTCTACATTTCTCTGAAACTATGGTTTTCGATTCACCAGGACCCTGATGGAAAGCCATCTCCGATTTCGGTCTCCGCGTTGTTTCTGGCAACACTCAACAATCCGAAAGGGCTGTTTTTCGCTACGCTCATAGCCCCCGCCGGGACGTTTTTGCAAGTGCAAAGCTATCTTTCATTCATGACGGTTTTTTCCCTGGTCGTTCTTCCTGTCGGTATGACATGGGTTGCGCTGGGTGCCGTTTTTGGTCGAAAACTACCGTCGATAATATCGGGCAATCGAGTCAACCGATTGGTTTCAGTGGTCATTGCACTGTTCGCGACGATTGCTTTGTATAACGTGGCCACCACAGCAATCTTCGCCTGAGTTATTCACCCCGGTAGCACTCAGTCACTACGCCGTCTTTTAAACAAGTCCCTAACGTTGATTGTACTTATGTGGTTAACAACTATTGGAGTGGTCACGTGAGCTACCGTGACCTCGTGCTCAGTGACGATGAAGAGGCCGAGTTGAATCGGCGCTTTGAATCAGCCACGATCAGTCAGCGCGAAGGCCGCCGTGCGCAGGTGATTTTGCTCGCGGCACAAGGCTATTCACGTAACGAGATTGCCAGGTTGACCGGGCTGTCGGTTGTTTCAGTCACCCGTTGGTGCAAGCGTTTTCGGGAGCTGCGTCTGCAAGGCCTGGTGGATCTTCCTGGACGAGGCCGCAAGTCATCCCTGCCAGCAGAAGCATTGAGACAAGCCCTTGATCAAGTCACTCAGCCGTGTATCGGCCACGCTCGCTGGAGCTGCCGAAGCATGGCGAAGCTCGTCGGTATATCGCCGGCCAGCGTCCAGCGTATTTGGGCCGCCAACGACATAAAACCGCACTTGGCAAACGTGCCAAAACTGCACGGTGATTCTGACGTCGAAGAGAAATCCCAGGAAGGTGGCGGGGTCATATCCAAAACGCCCGAATAAGGCGTTGCTGTTCTGGTGTGAGGAATCAAGCCTGGGACAGGCTCTGCGGCTTGGACGGCTTGGACGGCTTGGACGGCTTGGACGGCCTGGACTGCGGGGCAAGATCAGGCTCGCACTGGAATACCTGCAGGGCACTTGATCAGCGCCATTGAGTAACGGTATCTGCCATGGCTGATATTGCTGAGCTGAATACCGGCGCGCAGGTGCTTCCTGAGTCGCAACCCGCTACGCCGGGTTGCTCTCAGCCATGATTGGGCATTGGCTCGCGGCGCGCACGTATCAGATCACGCGCCGAATAGAAGCCTTGCACCAGGCGATTCTTTGACCGGTACTCGCACATCACGAGCAGAGTGTCCGGGAGAGGGATGATCGCGGGTTCATGCTTGACCACCATGATTTTGCCGCCCGAGCGAAGGCGTACATGTGTTCCAGGTTCAAATGTGCCCATCTTCAGTTCCTCCTCACAAGGGTTTTGATGTCCGCTCCGTCCAGCCGCCGCCCAACGCCTTGTAGAGATTGACTTCGGCGGTCAGTTGCGACAATCGGTCGGTGATCAGGTTTTGTTGAGCGCTGAATAAAGAGCGTTGGGCGTCGAGAAATGTCAGGCTGTTGTCGACGCCGATACGGTAACGACGTTCGGCAAGGCGGTAGTACTCCTGGTTTGCCTGTACAAGGTCGCTCTGCGCCTTCAGCTGATGTTTGTAGGTCTGACGCGCAGCCAGACCATCGGAGACCTCCTGAAAGGCGGTCTGTATCGATTTTTCGTACTTTGAAACGCTTATATCCTTCTGGATCTTCGAGTAATCAAGGCTTGCCCGCAGACTGCCGGCGTTGAAAATCGGGATGTCGATCTGCGGCGAAAACACCCAGCCTCCAGAGCCAGCTTTAAACAGGCCGGACAGCTCGGTACTGGATGTACCAGCGTTGGCCGTCAGGGTAATACTCGGGAAGAACGCCGCTCGCGCAGCACCGATGCTGGCGTTGGCCGACTGCAACTGGTATTCGGCCTCAAGAATGTCAGGGCGTCGTTGCAGCAGGTCAGAAGGCAGCCCCGCCGGCACTTCGGCGAGCCATTCCGAGGACAACGGACGGTTGGGCGCGCTGTCCGCAACTGTCGTACCCACAAGCAAGGTCAGGCTGTTGAGATCCTGGGCGACCTGGCGCTGGAACGTCGCCAGACTTGCCCGTGCGCTCTCCACCGATGTGCGCGACTGGGCCAGGTCCAGTGACGAAGAAGCACCCACTTGCTGGCTGCGAGTGGTCAGCTTCAGGCTCTTTTCGTAGGACATCAGCGTGTCCTGAGTCAGGGCCAACAGTTCCTGGTCGGCACGCCAGGTCAGGTAGGCGATGGCGACACTCGCCACCAGGCTCAACTGAGTGCTGCGCCGTGCCTCTTCGCTGGACAAATAGGTGAGCGAGGCCTGATCGCTGAGGCTGCGTATGCGTCCGAACAAATCCAGTTCATAGGAACTGATACCCAGCGTCGCAGAATAAGTACCGCTGGTCACCGGGCCGCCGGTCTGCGTGATACTGGCGGGTTGGCGTTGCCGGGTACCGCTGCCCGTGGCGCTGATCGCGGGAAACAGATCGGCGCGCTGAATGCGGTATTGCGCTTGATAGGCCTCGACATTGAGCGCTGCCACGCGCAAGTCACGATTGTTGAGCAGGGCGCTTTCGATAAGCTGTTGCAGCATCGGTTCGCGGAACAGGTCACGCCATCCCATGTCCGCCGCCAGCGGGCCGGAAAGAGCTGGCGCGTAGGCGGAAGATTGTGGGTAGTGTGCGGCAACCGGGGCTGCCGGGCGCTGATAGTCCGGAATCAACGAGCAGCCGCTCAAGGACAGCACAGCAAACAGCAATGGGCTAATGGATTTGTTCATTCTGCACATACCAGCCACTTGGCCAGCCCATGTCGACCGCTGATACCCAGCTTGGCGGCAGAGCGTTTCAGGTAGGTTTCGACAGAGCTGCTCTTGACACATAGTTTCTCTGCGATTTCAGGAACTGTGCTGCCCGCCAGGAATTCCAGACAGGCCTCCTTCTCCCGTGTCGAGAGCGATACGTCGCAGGCCCGCAAACGTTTGTTGAACTCGTGTTGCAATTGTTTGTACTCAAGGGAAAGCGGGCCATGCGACAGTGCCCCCCCAGCGCTTCTCATACCGGATTGGCGATGGGCGCGGGCATGACGCTCCGACAAAGGCAGCAGAGTCTCCGAGAGGTATTTCAAAAAAGACAGCTCTTGCAACGAGTAGTCTTTGTCAGATTGCGGTCGGTGCAGTGAGATCACACAACAGCGATTGGCCTTGCGCGAGATCATGCTGCACTGGTGGGAGGTTCCGAGACAGTCATTGTCCTTCTGGTTTTTCATCCGGGCGTTCAGGTGAATCAGCAGGTCGTCCTCTACCTCAAGCACGCGCTTGACCAGTGGATGGTCGTTGCGGTGCCTGGCACGAGTCGGACACACCGTTTGCATCTGCGAATTCAACTCAGTGCCCGCGTAGCCCAGCAGTTGTACATCGGTCACCGTCGCTTGACTGTCGTCAACGGTCCACTCGCTGAGCTCCACACGGCTTACGGCCAGCGACGCGTTGATGAACTGGTGCATGTTACTCAGAAACATGTCATCCCCGACGCTGGACACCAGCTTCCCGAGTTCCAGATAAATGTGCGTTTTCACTTCATCTTTGGCATTCGCTTGTCGGTTCATATGTCAATTCCTGAAGATCAGACGTTGCGTGCAATTCTGTCGACCAGACTGTGAATTCCGCCCTCAGGACGCTCAAATACTTTGCGCCTCAACATCACTCGAATCCGGTATCACGCGTGAACGTCTCCAAAAAAAACGATTCAGCTCGAGGCTCCCATTAGGCTGAGTTGCGCAGGAAAAGTCTGTCACGGGATACCGGGACATCCTGCGCAACCGAGCGGTCACTCGTCAGTTGGTGCAGTTACCGAACATGCTCTTCCTCGCTGCAGGTCGTGTGAACGGGCTGCTTGTCCAGCGCTCGGGAGATTGCCTTGCCCAATGCGCTGACATGAGGCGCCCGGACAAGGGTCTCGTGGGTCCCGGGAAGCGCTGTCATGCTCACCGGGGTCTCAAGCAACTCACTCCACCCCAGCAGCGGATCGTTGCGCTCCTCCTCGCGGGCCGTAAACAGCGTCACCGAGAGCGGAGCGGGTGGGCTGACATAGGCACTGATTGCGATATGGGTCGCATAGGCCACCGCGAGATGGCTGCGGAACACGTTGGCATCGACGTCCTGTGGCAGCTCCTTCGGAAGCAGGCGATGTGCCATGCAGAGTGTCAGCATTTCATCGATGGCATCCGTGCTGGCCAGCTCGGTGAGCTGCCGGAGTACCTCGGGGTCGAGCTGCTCTGGTAGCCAGTCCATCAGGAATTGACCTTCGTTCAACGCCTCCGGCGTTTGCTGCTCAAGACGCGCGGAGGTATCGATGATGCCGAGGAACTCCAGCTGTTCACCGCTGGATTGCAGCTGGCGGGCCATTTCATAAGCGATAAGACCACCTGCAGACCAGCCGCCGATCCGGTAAGGCCCTTTCGGTTGTACCTGGCGAATCGCTGCCAGGTAACGCGCCGCCATGGCCGGCACGTCAGACAACGGCTTCTCGCCAGCTGCCAGGCCACTGGCGGCCAAGCCGTAGAGCGGCACCTGTGGGTCGATTGCCGCAGCCAGATCGCGCACGTACTGCACTTCACCGCCTAGCGGGTGCACCAGAAACAGCGGCCTTTGCGAACCGGTGCGACGGACCGGTACCAGATTGCTGTGCTGGCCGGGACGTGTCTGGCTGTCCAGTGTCCTGGCAAAACCGGCAATGGTCGGCTCGATGAACAGATCGCGGACCGCGATCGGTTTGCCGAGCACCTTGCGCAAACGCGACGCCATCTGCACGGCCATCAACGAAATACCGCCCAGCTTGAAGAAGTCGTCATGGCGACTGACCTTGTCCAGCTTGAGCAGCTCCTTCCAGAGGTTGGCGAGGGCGATCTCGGTCTCGCCTTCGGGCGCTTCGTAAGGCAGTGCTTCAGGCTGTTCGTCTTCGAGCGTCGCAGTGATCGTCGAGGTATGCACCGAGCGCGGCAGCGCAGGCGTGTTGTCAAGCACCTGACCGATCGACTGCTGTGCGTCAGTCACCATGTTCTCCAGAACCCTGGCAAACAGCTGCATGATGGCCTGCACAGTGGTTTTGTCGAACAGGTCGCTGGAGTATTGCAGACCGCCGCTCAGGCTTTCGCCGGCATCGGTGAGTGACAAAGACAGGTCAAACTGAGTGGTGATATGGGCGCTGTCCAGCGACTCGACTTCCAGGCCGGGCAGTTGCAACAGCGAAGGCGGCGTGTTGTCCAGGCTCAGCATCACCTGGAACAACGGGCTGTGGCTCATGCTGCGGGTTGGCTGCAAGGCGCTGACCACTTGCTCGAACGGTAGATCCTGATGACTGTAGGCAGACAGCGTGATGTCTTTGATTCGACCGAGCACTTCACTCAGTCGGGTCTCTCGGCAGGTTGCCACACGCAATGCCAGTGTATTGGCGAAGAAGCCGATCAATGGCTCCAGCTCCGGGCGTTGACGGTTGGCGACAGGCGTACCGACCACCACATCATTCTGCTCGCTGAGGTGACTCATGAGCATCGACCAGCCTGCCAGCAGGACCATGAACAACGTGCTGCCCTGAGCCTGACTGAACGCGCGCACGTCGGCACTCAGCTCTGGCGAGAACACATACTCGATCATCCCGCCGGTGTAGCTCTGGATGGCTGGACGCGGACGGTCCAGTGGCAGGTTCAGCAGGCTTGGCGCGCCTTCCAGATGCGTACGCCAGAAGTCGACCTGAGCTTGCAGCGCAGGGCCGTCAAGGGATTGCCGTTGCCAGGCGGCGTAGTCCACGTATTGAAGCGGCAGCGCTGGCAGCGGGTCTTTCTGCCCTTGACTGAAGGCGGCGTAAAGCAAGCTCACTTCCTGGGCAAGAACGCTGTTGGACCAGCCATCGGAGACGATGTGATGCAGCGTGATCAGCAGCACATGCTCGGCATCCGCCACCTGCAGCAGATGCCCGCGCAGCATAGGCCCCTGAGTCAGATCGAACAGTTGCGTGGCATTATCCTGACCCAGACGGGCCAGGGTCGCCGTGCGCTCATCACTGGAAAGGTCGCGCAGATCCTGTTGCAACAGCGGAAAACGGGTATCGGCCGGGGCGATCTTCTGCACCGGCTCACCGTCAACCAACTCAAAGCGCGTGCGCAGGGTTTCGTGGCGTGCAACCAGACGATCAAGCGTCGCCTGCAAGGCAGCCGTGTCCAGCGTCCCTGTCAGGCGCAAGGCCATCGGCAAGTGATAGGCCGCACCGGCAGCATGATCCAGATGATCCAGGAACCACAGGCGTTGCTGGGAGAATGACAATGGCAGACCTCCCGAGCGATCCGCCCTTGGAATCGATTGCGCTTCACTTGGCGCCGTGGCGTTGACCAATGAGGCCAGGCCGCGAACGGTCGGTGCGTCGAACAGTTCGCGCAAGGTGATTCGTGTACCGAGCTTGCGTCGCAGTCGCGACAGCAATTGCACGGCGAGCAACGAATGGCCGCCCAGTTCAAGGAAGCCGTCGTTGCGGCCGACCTGATCCAGATGCAGCAGCGCTTTCCATATTTCGGCGATGGCCTCTTCGGTTTCGCCTTGCGGCGCCTCGTACGCCTTGCTGGCCAAAGCATCCTGACCGGGGGCCGGCAGCGCTCGGCGATCGAGCTTGCCGTTCGAGGTCAGCGGCAGGGCATCCAGCTGGACGAAGGCGCTGGGCACCATGTACTCAGGCAGATGCTTGAGCAGCTCGCTACGCAAGTGCTCGGCCGCAACCGATTCACCGCAGACATAAGCGACCAGGCGCTGGCTGTCCGAATCACCCTGGCTGTCGTTGCGGGCAATCACCACCACCTCGCGGATGCCTGGTACGGCCAGCAGAACGTTTTCGATTTCACCCAGCTCGATACGGAAACCGCGAACCTTCACCTGGAAGTCGTTACGGCCCATGTATTCCAGCGTGCCGTCCGCCAGCCAGCGACCCAGGTCGCCGGTTTTGTAAAGGCGCGCATTGGCGACATCAGAGAACCGGTCGACGATGAAGCGTTCGGCACTCAGCTCGTCACGGTTGAGGTAGCCACGGGCCACACCGCTACCGCCGATGTGAATTTCCCCGGCGACGCCCAGTGGTGCGGGCTCGCCACGCGCATCCAGAACATGCACCTGAACGTTGGCGATGGGTCGGCCGATGCTTGGCTTTTCACCCAGGTCGCGGATCAGATCAATGGTCGCGTCCACTGTGCATTCGGTCGGGCCATACATGTTGTAGAAGCGGATGGTCGGGCAGTTGCGCAGCTTTTCCCAGGTGCTGGCGTTGATCGCCTCGCCACCCAACAGCACGCTGACCGGCTGGTAACTGCTGCGTTCCAGCAAACCGGCCGAGAGCAAGGTGTCGAGCTGCGAGGGTGTTGAGTCGAAGGCATGAACCTGATGGGCTTCGAGGAAGTCCAGCAGTTCGCTGCCGTTGGCACGAATAAGTTGCGGGATGATCACCAGCGTGTGGCCGGAGAACAATTGCGAGATGCCTTTGATCGACATGTCGAAGAAGAAGCCGGCGTTCAGCGCCACGGTGGCCGGTGTCGGGCAATGCTGATGGGTGGTGCGGGTCAGCACGTTCCAGAAGTTGAACACCGAGCGGTGCTCGACCATGACACCTTTCGACTGACCGGTGGAGCCTGACGTGTAGATCACGTAGGCCAGGTTGTCCGCCGTCAGGCCGTCGACCACTGGATTGGCGTCGAACGCCTGATCGTCCGCTGCCAGCAGCGATTCAGCGCTATCGAGCAGCATCAACGGTATGTCGCCGGCCGGCAGACTGAGTGCGCTCTGGGTCAGCAGCGCACGCGGCTGACTGTCCTGCAGCATGAAGGCCATGCGGTCAGTCGGGTGGGCAGGGTCAATCGGCACGTAGGCAGCACCGGACTTGAGCACGCCCAGCAGGCCGACAATCATGTCAAGACTGCGTTCGGCGCAGATGGCCACGCGCTCGTCCGGCTGTACACCGCGTTGCAGCAACTGCCGGGCTACGTGGTTCGCGCGACGGTTGAGCTGGCGATAGCTCAGTTGGCGGTCTTCGTAGACCAGCGCTACAGCCTCGGGATTGCAGCGGACCTGGTGTTCGAACAAGGCATGGATCGGCACTGCAGGAGCGAATTCACTGGCGGTGTCGTTGAAGTCGTTGAGCAGCAGTTGCCGCTCGTCCTCCGGGACCACTTCCAGGCTGCTTGCCAGGCGTTGCGGATCCTGCTCAAGGGCATTGACCAGCTCGGCAACCGCCTGGCCGAGGTAGGCGGCAATCCGGTGCGGATCGATGCCATCTATAGACTGCGCGGTCAGCGAAAAGCCATCGGCCTCATTGGCTACGGCAATTTCGATCGGGTAGTTGGTACGGGTTTCGGAGCCCAGGAAATGAACACCTTCCTGCTCCTCGCCCATGTCCTCGATGTTTTCCCCGGCAGTGTTCACCAGATCACCGTGACGGCAATTGAGGATCACGGTGAACATCGGCAGCGATGCATCCACTGCGCTGCAGCGCTGCGCCAGGGCCAGTGGCGCCTGCTCGTGGGTCAGCAGGCCGCTGAGCTGTTGGTAGGCGTCCTGAACGATATCGCGCACGCTGTTTTGTTGCAGGCGAATACGCATCGGCAAGGTGTTGATGAACATGCCCAGCGCATGGTTGGCACCGGAGGTGCCTTGGGAACGTCCCGAAAGCACGGTACCGAAAATCCCGTCGTCGCGGCCGCTGGTGGCGGCTACCACCAAGCCCCATGCCGCGTGGAACAGCACCGAGGTCGGCACGCCCTGAGCCCGTGCGGTGGCGTGGATCCGCGCGCTGAGATCGTCGCTCAGATCCTGCACCGAACGCAGGATTGTTGCATCGCCGCCACGCACATCGAGCACGCCGTAAGGCGCAGTGGTGGTATCGACATCCCCCAGCAGTTGACGGAAGTAGGCTTCATGTTCGGCTTGGGACACACACGCGGCCTGGGCGATGAAGTTGCGGTACGGCTGCGATGGCGGCAGGGCGTCGGCGCGTCCGTCCATCACTGCCTGGATCTCGCCCATGATCAGGCGCAGGGTGACGTTGTCGCTGATAAGGTGATGGTCCAGCAACGCCATCAGCCACTTTTCCTGCCGGGTATCGTAGGTGATATACGCGGCTATCAGCGGTGCCTGTTGCAGGTCCAGGCGCATATGGTAGGTATTGGTGCGTTCGCGCAGCATCTGCAAGGCGTCTTCACCCGGTGCAGTGTCGAGCTGAATGACTGGCAACGTTGCCTGACGATGCACCACTTGTACCGGTTGCGGCAGACCTTGCCAGCGCAGTGAGCTGCGCATGATGTCGTGGCGGTTGATCACCACTTGCAGCGCGCCGAGGAATTTGTCGAGCAACGCACGGCTGTCGAACGTCGCTATGGTGCGCATCAGGTAGGCGTCGCCTTCTGACTGCAACAGATGGTGAAACAGGATGCCTTCCTGCAGCGACGACAGTGGGTAGATATCCTGAACATTGGCGACGCCGCCTGGCACATCGGCAACGATATGTTCCAGTTCCTGCTGGGTCAGCTTCACCAACGGCAGCATGTCCGGGGTCAACGCTGTGCAATCGACCGGAATCAGGTTCGCCGGGGCGACCCGTTCCGCCGCAGTGCCGCCCGCCAGGACCGCAGCCATGGCTTGCAGGGTTGGCGCCGAGAACACCGTGCTCACGTCCAGCACCAAGCCGATCTGACGCAAGCGCTCTATCAGGTTAATCACCAGGAAGGAGTGACCACCCAGTTCGAAGAAGTGATCCTGGCGACCGACACGTTCAACCCCGAGCAATTCCTGCCAGGCAGCGGCCAGGGTCGTTTCGACAGCGCCTAGCGGTGCTTCGTAGTCACGACTCACCGTCGCGAACTGGTCCGGCGCGGGCAGGGCGGCACGGTCCAGCTTGCCGTTGGTGGTCAACGGCCAGGTTTCAATGGTCACAAAGGCGCTTGGCAGCATGTGTTCGGCCAGCACGCTGGCCAGTTGGCTGCGCAGAAGCACTGACTCGGGAGCAGCGCCGTCCTCGGCAATCAGATAGGCGACCAGGCGTTTGTCGCCAGGGCGATCCTCACGCACGATGACCATCGCTTCACGAACGTCGGGGCAGGCGAGCAATTGCGCCTCGATCTCGCCCAACTCGATACGAAAACCGCGAATCTTGATTTGCGAGTCATTGCGGCCGACGTAGACCACGCCGCCGTCGCTGCGGTAGTGCGCAACGTCGCCGGTGCGGTAGAGCCGTGCGCCGCTTTGCAACGCATAGGGGTCGGCAATAAAACGTTCGGCATTCAGTTCGGTGCGGTTCAGGTAATGCCGGGCAACCCCGGCACCGCCAATGTAAATCTCGCCATTGACGCCGACCGGCACCGGCTGCTGATAGTCATCGAGGATACGCAGGCACAGGTCATCAAGTGCCGGCCCGATCAGACTTGGCATGGCTGTGTCGATTTCCGACTGGCTGATCGGGTAGTAAGTGGCATGCACGGTGATTTCCGTGATGCCGTACATGTTCACCAGACGGGTACGCGACAGCGGTGTGCGTGCGGTCCAGGGCTGCAGGCTGCGGAAGTCCAAAGCCTCACCCCCGAACACCACTTCACGCAGCGCATGCTCCTGCGGGCTGCGTTCGCGAGCCTGGATGAACTGGCGGAAAGCGCTTGGCGTCTGGTTCAGAACGGTGACCTGCTGCTCGCAGACCAGCGCATAGAAGTCATCCGGTGAACGCGCCACCTCACTCGGGACGATGACCAGTTTGCCGCCGTAGCACAGCGCGCCCCAGATTTCCCAGACCGAGAAGTCGAAGGCAAAGGAGTGGAACAGCGTCCAGACATCCTCAGGCCCGAAGTTGAATTGCCTGGCGGTGGCGTCGAACAGGCGTGCCACGTTGCCGTGCTCCACCAGCACACCTTTGGGCAGGCCTGTAGACCCTGATGTGTAAATGACGTATGCCAAATGATCGCGAGACAGACCCGGCGCAGCAGGCTCAGGGTTGCGGTCCAGCGATTCATCTGCCAAATCGGCACTGTCGTTGTCCGCGCCGAGGGTCAGTACCGGCACGCTGTGTACCGGCAGCACGTCGAGGCAGGCCGACTGGGCCAGCAACGCTACCGGCGCACTGTCTGTCAGCAGGTAGCCGAGACGCTCGGTGGGGTAAGTCGGGTCCAGCGGCACGTAGGCCGCACCGGCCTTGAGCACGGCCAGCACCGCGCAGATCATTTGTGTGCCACGCTCTGCGAGGATCGCCACCCGGTCATCGGGACGTACGCCTTGGGCAAGCAGTTCATGGGCCAGACGGTTGGCTCGGCGATTGAGCGTCTGGTAACTCACCTCTTGCCCGCCAAAGACCAGCGCGATGTTTTGCGGATGGACGGCGGCGAACTGTTCGAAGCGCTGATGCACCATCAGCCCCGACGCGAATACCGCTTTGGGCTGCAGCAGTGCTGGCGAGGCCAGGCGCTGCGCCGGGCTGAGCAACGGCAGGCCGAGCACGGGTTGCGCGACATCCTCGACCATCGCTTCCAGCAGCGTATGGAAATGCTGGGCAAAACGCTCGACGGTGGCGCGATCGAAGAGATCGCTGGCGTATTCGATAACCCCGGTGAGGGTGCCGTTTTCGCTGCCCAGGATCAGCATCAGGTCGAACTGCGCGGTTTCATGGGCTTGTAACACGGGGTGCAGGCTAAGACCCGGCAGCTTCAACTCGCCGCCGATGCTGGTGTTATCCAGCGACAGGGCGACCTGACACAGCGGGCTATGGCTCATCGAGCGTGGCGGCTGCAAGGCTTCGATCACTTGCTCGAACGGAATGTCCTGATGTTCATGGGCCGCCAGCGTGGTCTGGCGGACCTGTTCCAGCAGTTGCGCCACACTGGGGTTCTGCGCCAGATCAATGCGCAGGGCCAGGGTGTTGACGAAGAAACCGATCAGGTTCTCGGTTTCGGTGCGGCCACGGTTGGCGCTCGGCACGCCGATGACCACATCGCGTTCGTTGCCCAGGCGCGCCATAAGCGCCGACCATGCACTGAGCAGGCCCATGAACAGAGTGACGTTGTGGGTCTGGCAGAAGCGCTCCAGACGTTGGTGAAGCGCTGCATCGATCGTCACGGGAACCGCGCCGCCGCGGTAGCTTTGCACCGCCGGGCGCGGCCTGTCGGTAGGCAGCGACAGCAGCGTCGGTGCACCACCCAGGTGCTCACGCCAGAAGTCGGCCTGCTCGGCAAGGCGTTCGCCGGTAAAGGTGCGGCGTTGCCAGGCGGCGTAGTCGGCATACTGAATTGACAGGGCCGGTAACGGGTCAGGCTGATGCTGACTGAAGGCCTGGTAGAGGGCGGCGAACTCGTTGATCAGCACACCCACCGACCAGCCGTCGGAGATGATGTGATGCTGGGTGATCAACAGCATGTGCTCATCATCCGCCAGGCGCAGCAGACGCCCGCGAATCAGCGGGCCCTGGCGCAGGTCAAACGGTGCAGCGACCTCGCTGTCGGCGATGCGTGAAGCGCTGAGGCTGGCCTGTTCATAAGGCTGCGAGCGCAGGTCCTGCTCTGCCAGGGCGAAACCGCTGTCCGCCGCAGCGATGACCTGCGCCGGATGTTCGCCGTGCAACTTGAACTTAGTGCGCAGGCTTTCATGACGTGCGACCAGACGGTCGAGCGCAGCCTTGAGCGCGCCGTGATCCAGCTCGCCGCGCAGCAGCAGCGACATCGGCATGTGGTAAGCACTGCTGGCACCAGGGTCGAGCCTGTCGAGGAACCACAGGCGCTGCTGGGAAAAGGACAGTGCCAGCGGCGCGTTACGCTCGATGGGTTCGATGCTGTCGGAATCGACCGCTTGCAGGCCATCGACCACCTTCGCCAGTTCGGCCACGGTCGGGTGATTGAACAGCTGGCGCAGCGCCATGTCGCCGTTCAGTTGCTGACGCACACGGGAAACCAGTTGCGCAGCCAGCAGCGAGTGACCGCCAAGCTCGAAGAAGCCGTCATGGCGACCCACTCGTTCAAGGCTCAGCAGCTCCTGGAATATGTCCGCCAAGGCCTGTTCGGTGGCACCCTCCGGCGCAACGTAAGTTCGCGCGGACATGGCGTTCAGGTCCGGTGCCGGCAGTGCTTTCTGGTCGACCTTGCCATTGAGCGTAAGCGGCAAGGTATCCAGGCGCATGAACACACTCGGAACCATGTATTCCGCCAAATCGGCACTCAATTGCGCACGCAGATCCTCTGGATCAGGTGCTTCAGCGTCTGCATGCACGGTGTAGTAGGCGACCAGACGGGTGTCACCCGGGCTGGCTTCATGCGCCACCACCACGGAGTTGCGCACGCCGTCGCACAAGTGCAGGAGGCTTTCGATTTCGCCCAGCTCGACGCGGAAGCCGCGGACCTTGACCTGCCCATCATTACGCGCCACATATTCAAGGTTACCGTCCGGCAACCAGCGCGCCAGGTCGCCGGTGCGATAGAGTCTCGCGCCGGCCTGCTGGCTGAACGGGTCTTCGCTGAAACGTTCGGCGGTCAGTTCCGGGCGATTCAGGTAGCCGAGTGCGACACCTGTGCCACCGATGTAGATCTCGCCGACCACACCCATCGGCACCGGCTCGCGCCGGGCGTCAAGCACATAGACCCGCACGTTGGCGTTGGGCTTGCCAATCGGCAGACTCAGGGTGTCAGGCAGTACATCGAAGATTTCGTAGCTGGTGGCACAGGTGGTGCCCTCGGTCGGGCCGTAGCCGTTGAACAGGCGTACCTGAGCGGAGTGCTCCCGGACCCGACGGAACGAGGCCGGATCAGCGCGCTCGCCGCCACACATGATCATGCGCAGGCCTGCCAGGGCCTCGGGAATCAATCCGGCATACAGGTTGAAGAGGGCGGTCGAGCTGATCATGGCTGTTACACCATGGCGTTTCAACAGGGCGGCAAACGCCACCGGCTCGAGCAGCACCTGCGGCTCGATAATCACCGACTGGCCGCCATTGAGCAATGCACCCCAGATTTCCGGAGTACTGGCGTCGAACGCCGGGTTGGACGAAAACGCCACACGGTCCTCGGCGGAGAAGTCGTAGTAGCCGTTGTCCTGAACCAGCCGAATAATGCCGTTGTGAGTCACGATCACGCCCTTGGGCACACCGGTGGAGCCAGAGGTGTAGATGATGCACGCGGGGGTTTCGCCTGCGATTTCATCTGCAAGCACGACTGGCCCCTGGTTCAGCGCCGACAGTTCCAGTGTGTCCAGATCCAGTCTTGGCGTCATGTCAGGTGCCGTCAGGTCGCTACTGCTCAGCAGCATGATGGCTTCGCTGTCCTCAAGCATGAAGCGCAGGCGCTCTTCGGGCGCCAGACGATCCAGCGCCAGATAAGCCGCGCCGCACTTGAGGGTGGCCAGCATGCTGGCCAGCAATTCCACCGAGCGATCCAGCAGGATCGCCACCCGGGTTCCTGGCCCCACACCGTGTTTGCGCAGGTGCTGAGCCAAGGCATTGGCGCGGCTGTCGAGTTCGGCGTAGGTCAGCGTTTGCTCACTCTGGCGGACTGCAATTGCCTGCGGTGCAGCTTCGGCATGCGCCTCGAACAAGCGATGCATCAACTGACCGACAGGGTAGGCGCGCTCTGTGGCATTGATATCCTTCAGCAGGTACTCGCGCTCCGCAGTGTCGAGCAACGGCACCTGCTCCAGCACTTGCTGGTCATCGGCCACCATGGCCTCCAACAAACGCAGGAAGTAGCCTCGATAACGACGCATGGTGCTTTCGTCGAACAGCGCCGTGGCGTACTCCAGCGTGCCGATCAGTTGCCCGTCCACCTCGCCGATGTCCAGCGCCAGGTCGAATTTTGCCGTATCACCGGCCACTGCGACGCCTTGCAGGGTCATGTCGCCGAGCAGCAGAGCGGCGTCCTCGTTGTTTTGCCATGACAGCATTGCCTGAAAAATCGGGCTGTGAGACAGGCTGCGTTGTGGTCGAACCACTTCAACCACCTGTTCGAACGGCAGGTCCTGATTTGCCTGGGCAGCCAGAGTCTGCCGTTTGACTTGCTGCAGCAGCGTTTCGACGCTCGGGGCGCCCGAAAGGTCGACCCGTACAGCGAGGGTGTTGACGAAGAAGCCGATCAGGTTCTCCACCTCGGCGCTCATACGGTTGGCCACCGGCGTACCGATCACCACGTCGTCCTGACCGGACAGCCGTCCCAACAGCGCGGCCCAGGCGCCCATGACGGTCATGAACAGGCTGCTGCCATGGCGTTGGCTCAACGCCTTGAGGCCATGGGTCAAGTGTGTATCGAGCACCAGTTCCAGCGTCCGCCCGCTGTAGTCCTGTTGCGCCGGACGTGGCCGATCGGTCGGCAGGGTCAGCAAGGCTGGTGCACCGGCCAGGGCCTGCTGCCAGTACTGACGCTGTTGTTGCAGCACGTCGCCACTCAACCATTCACGTTGCCACAGTGCGTAGTCGACGTATTGCACTGGCAAGGCCGGCAATGGATCCTCCGCCCCCTGACTGAAGGCTGCATAGAGAGCGCCCAGCTCGCGGTTCAACACCCCGGTTGACCAGCCATCGGAGACGATGTGGTGCATGGTCACCAGCAACACGTGGTCGTCATCGGCCATGCGCACCAGACGCCCGCGCACCAGCGGTCCATTGACGAGGTCGAAGTGCTCGCTGGCCTCTTGTGCTGCGATGGCAAGCAGCGTGTCTTCTGCATCGTTCTGCCCGGCCAGTACCTGCAGTTGCAGTCTGAAACCTGTTTCAGCGGCAGAGATACGCTGCTCTGCAGGCTGTCCCTGCTCTTGTACAAAGGTCGTGCGCAGTGCCTCATGGCGGGCCACGATACGGTCCAGTGCACGTTGCAGCGACGCTTGATCAAGGCTGCCGCGCAGACGTAATCCAACTGGAATATGGTAAGCGGCGCTGCCACCTTCCAGTTGCGCGAGGAACCACAGGCGCTGTTGGGCAAACGACAGCGGTAGCGCACCCGAACGCTGCACAGGCGTGATCGCCAGGCGAGCGTTGTCCTGCGTGTTGCCCAGCCGCTCGGCGAACTGCCGCAGCACCGGTGCTGCGAAAAACACTGACGGTGAAACCTCCAGATTCAATTGCTGACGAACCTGAGCAAGCACGCGCATGACCAGCAATGAATGACCGCCGAGCGCGAAAAAGTCATCATGACGGCCGACTTGTGCGACGCCCAGCACATCGGCCCAAATGGCGGCGATTGCCGTCTCCAGCGGGCCATCGGCTGCTTCGAAATCATGCTGATCGAAGGCGTCGGCATCCGGTTCGGGCAACGCCCTGCGATCCAGTTTGCCGTTGGCGCTCAGCGGCAATGCGGCCATGCGCACGAACGCTGCCGGGATCATGTACTCCGGCAGGTTGAGTTGCAGTTGCTGGCGCAGCGCACGCGGGGTCAGGGCAGGGCCAGACTCGTCGCGAGTGGCATATTCCACAAAATACGCGATCAGTTTCGGCGTGCCGCCGCTGTCCTCGCGAATCACGACCAGGCTTTCGCGCACGCCCGCAACCTCGGCCAGGCGTGCTTCGATTTCGCCCAGCTCCAGACGCAGCCCGCGAAGCTTGGCCTGGGAGTCGTTGCGGCCGAGGAATTCGATATTGCCATCAGCCCGATAGCGAGCCATATCGCCACTGCGGTACAGCCGTTCGCCCGCCACGAAGGGGTTGTCCATGAAGCGTTCGGCAGTCAGTTGCGGCAAATTCAGATAACCGCGTGCAATACCTGCGCCGCCGATATACAACTCGCCCGCGACACCCGGCGGGACCGGTTGGCCCAGCTCGTCGAGCAGATAAATCCGCGTGTTGGCCAGTGCCCGACCAATCGGCAAGACCCCGTCGACCTGGCTGGCTGCCTCGAACTCGAAACAGGTGCTGTCGATGCTGGCTTCAGTGACGCCGTAGGCCTGGACGATCTGCACGTGATCGCCACACAGCTTGCGCAGTTGCCGGGCGCTGTGCGCGGTCCAGATATCCGAACCACAGACCACCGTGCGCATGAACGACAGGTCGTGACCGGTCTCTTCCACCCAGCCCAGCAACGCGTTGAGCACGGCAGGCACGAAATCCGCAAAACCGATCGACTCTTCGCTCAACAGGCGGTAAAGCGCAGGAGGGTCCATCAAGGTCTCGCGTGGGCACAGCACCAGTGTGCCGCCGAAACCCAGTGAGCGGATCAGGTCGGCGCTGAACACATCGAAGGAAAACCCTGCCATCTGCAAGTGATTGAGTGGCGCGTGCAACGGATACAATTGCTTCCACGCCGCGCTGACAGCGAGCAATCCGCGATGCTCGACCATTACGCCTTTCGGCACGCCGGTTGAGCCCGAGGTATAGATCACATACGCCAGATTGTGCGCACCGAGGGTTTCCACCACCGGGTTGTCGTCACGCTCGTTGAAGGTGTCGCGTTGATCTTCATCGAGCAGCACCAGTGGCAAGTCCAGCGTCGGCAAATGCGCCTGCACATCACGCTGGGTCAGCATTGCCGACGGCGCACTGTCTTCGATCATGTAGGCCAGGCGCTCGGCAGGGTAGGCCGGATCCAGTGGCACATAGGCAGCACCGGCCTTGAGTACACCGAGCACGCCGATCAGCATTTCCACGCCACGTTCTACGCAGATCGCCACCCGATCATCCGGTTTGATGCCCAGGCTGATGAGGTGATGAGCCAGACGGTTGGCCTGAAGGTTCAACTCCGCATAACTCAAGCGCTGCGCCTCGAAAGCCACGGCGATGGCGTTGGGCTGAGCCTGAACCCTGTCTTCGAACAGTTGATGGATCGTGAAGTCCTGCGGGTAGGGCGCCTCTGTTGCGTTGAGGCCCGCCAGCAGATGTTCACGTTCGTCGCCACCCAGCAAGGCTACGTGCTCCAGCACCTGCTGGTCGTCGGCGACCATGGCCTCCAGCAAACGCCGGAAGTAGCCCAGATAGCGCCGCATGGTGCTCTCGTCGAACAACGCGGTGGCGTACTCCAGCGTGCCGACCAGTTGCTCATCCACCTCGGCCATATCCAGCGTCAGGTCGAATTGAGCCGTATCAGCGGCCAATTCGACGCTTTTCAGGGTCATGTCGCCGAGCGTCAGATCAGACGCCTCGTTATTCTCCCACGACAGCATGGCCTGAAAAATCGGGCTGTGGGACAGACTGCGTAGCGGATTGATGACTTCCACGACTTGTTCGAACGGCAAGTCCTGATGCGCCTGGGCATCGAGAGTCTGCTGCTTGACCCGCGCCAGCAGCGTCTCTGCCGTAGGCTTGTCACTGAGGTCAACGCGGATGGCCAGGGTGTTGACGAACAGACCCACCAGCCCTTCGACTTCACTGCGTGTACGATTGGCCACAGGCGTACCAATGACCACATCGTCCTGACCCGCCAGGCGTCCCAGCAGGCCGGCCCACGCGGCCATGACCGTCATGAACAGGGTGCTGCCGCGGCGTTGGCTCAATGCCTTGAGACCTCGGGTAAGGTCTTTGTCGAAAACGACGGGCAGTGCTGCACCGGCATAGTCCTGCAGCGCCGGACGCGCACGGTCGGTGGGCAACATCAACAACGCCGGAGCATCTGCCAGGGTTTGCTGCCAGAAATTGCTTTGCTGTTGCAGCAGATCGCCACTCAGCCAGCGACGTTGCCACACCGCGTAGTCCAGGTATTGCAGGTCCAGCGGCGCCAGCGGGTCGTCCTGGTCCTGACTGAATGCCGCATACAGCGCGGACAATTCGCGGGTCAGCACACCAACCGACCAGCCATCGGAAACGATATGGTGCAGGGTCAGCAACAATACGTGATGGTCCTCGGCCATACGAATCAGGCGGCCACGAATCAACGGGCCCTGTTGCAGATCGAAGGCTTGCAGCGACTCTTCGCTGGCCAGTGCCTGAAGTTTTTCCTCGGCATCCGCCAACCCTTGCAGGTCGTGCACTTGCAGTTTGAAACCGGTGTCCGCCGGGCTGATGCGTTGCACCGGCTGTCCGTCATCGCCCTGCATGAACGTGGTGCGTAAACCTTCGTGGCGCGCCACGATGCGCTCCAACGCCCGTTGCAATGCCTTGAGATCCAGTTTGCCATGCAGGCTCAGGCCGGCAGGTATGTGGTAGGCCGCGCTGGCGCCTTCCATCTGGGCGAGAAACCACAGACGTTGCTGGCCGAATGACAACGGCCACGCCTGATCGCGTGCCACCGGCACGATGTCCGGCAAGTTGCTGCGTCCGGCCTGAGCGATGGCCGCGGCCAGGGTACTCAGTTCGGGATGGGCGAACAGCGCGGCCAGACCAAGTTCGACGCCCAATTGATGGCGCACCTGGGAAATCAGGCGCATCGCCAGCAAGGAGTGGCCGCCCAGTTCGAAGAACTGGTCATGACGGCCCACCTGTTCCAGATCGAGCAGGTTTTGCCAGATCTGCGCCAGCGCAATCTCGGTAGCACCTTGCGGCTCCACGTGTTCGCGACTGGCAAAAGCATCGTCCGCCGGAACCGGCAAGGCCTTGCGGTCAAGCTTGCGGTTCGGCGTCAACGGCAGTTCATCAAGCAGCACGAACGCGCTTGGCAGCATGTACTCGGCCAGTTGCGGTGCCAGTTCGGCACGCAGTTCAGCGGCTGTAAGCTGGCTTTGCGGCTGGGCAACCACATAG